>JBNAKO010000016.1:0-59341 GCA_049706495.1 Methanosarcina sp.
TGGTTTGATTTTATTCCAGAATTCTTCAGGGATCTCGTAGTCGTGTCCGTTTTTTCGTGTTGCCACTAATCAACATTACACTAAAATGTAGTTATTTTACTTTTCGGATAGGCTCTAAGTCTCATCCCATGCCAGTCTTTGGTTTTCAATTGTTTCTGCTTTTTCATTTATGAACTGACCTTTAAAGGAGCTGCTCCAAAATGTTAAGGAATTAAAAGCTGCTATTGGTTTTTTGGCTCAGCTTGCAAGCTCATACAAATAGATATCATTGCCAGTCATGTTATCGACATAGTTTTCGTCTATTCCCCATACAACAGTATTATTGTACACCTCTGGTGTTGTATAAACTTCTTCGGGATAGCTATAGATTAATGTGCTTTGTCCTGTAGAGATGTTATACACATATACACCAGGTTCGCCTTCGTAATCATTAACAGCTTTATTGTATACAATTTTATCATTTTGTATGGCAATGTGTGTCCCTGTGCTGGCTCCGTATTCAGTCCCATTGGGGTCGGTGTCGAGCGGCTGTGTGACATCTATGGTTTCATTTGTTGAGATGTCATACATTGCAATGTATCCCCTCTGATTATACAGGTCGGCCCAGATAACTCTATTACCCCATATATGCGGGGTGTTCGGATCTCCAGATGAATTGACAGTTGTCTTTTCTGTCGTATTGAGGTCATACATCCGGATAGTTATATCGGCTTCAGGGTCTTCCGAATAAGAATAATACACTACTTTTGTGTCATATATGTCAGGATTACTGCCGTTCGCGATTAAAGTCTGTTCGGCTGTAGAGAGATTCCTCAAATACACACTCTCATTTGCACTCCAGACCATTGTGTTACCGTAAATCGCAGGCTCACTAAACTGGTCTACATCCTCCGTAATGTAAGTTCTTGTGGCTGTTGGGATATCGTACACAGTAAGCCTTGGCGTTCCACTGCTTTCATCATGCCAGACTAAAGTATCATTATAAATATCAGGACTGGATGCCCCGGAAGAACTGATCGTAGTATTTGTATTATTTGTCAGGTCGTATACATGAATAACAACCCCATCTGTCCATGCTACCCTGTTGCCATAAACAGCAGGATCATACCCGGTTCCAATCTTCGTAACCTGAGCCTCTGGAACTGCGGCTGAGATTAAAATTAAAAAAACAAAAACCAGAAATGCTGAAGCTAAAGCTGTTGAAAATAGCTTCCTTTTACTTGTCATTTATCTACCCCCACGTAGCTTTATTTTTCAAAGTTAATGTACAGTTATGGTCAGATGATTATATAGTTAGAATATTTTTCGGGTTCTCTAATAATACCCGAATTTCTATAATAACAAATCATCTGTTGCTAAAGTCACATTAATCCAAACTTATACCTATTCGCTCAACTATTTATGTGACAAATTAGTAAAGCGGTTATAGATATTATATAATTTTCCAAATAATATGTTATCTAACCTTTGGTTGAAAAGAGGAAACAGAATTTTAAGAAAATTCTTAATCCCTTCCAGTCTCTTTTAACCTCTTCCAATCTTTTCCGGCTTTTTAGGAGTCTATTCACTTAAAATTACTTAGAATACCCCGCGGGCCCCTGAATAGAGCTTAATCGTATTCTCCAGATTTTTCTCCAGGGCGGCCACTGGTTTTTCAAAAAAATGTAATACATCGTACCATATCTGCTAGATGGATTACCTCTGGAAGGTAACCCCAATTCTGTCTCAGATCTTTCTACTGCTTGCAGAAGGCATAGAATGTCTCTTTTTAGAAACCCGATCCTCTCTCGGCTTACATTTATTAAAGAGCCGTGGATAAGCTAACTTAATTCCTGTATAATCTCGATATTCCTTATTTCTCTCAGGATAAAGCTAATAAATCTTTTAGTTTCTATAAGATTTAAGTGCCAAACAACACGGATCCAGCTATGGTTTCCTAACTTTCTTCCCGGAAAACAACCCTTTTTTCTTCCATTGTCATTTTCCAGACCTATTTACTATAGAATCAGCTTATTTTGCGCGAGTATTTTGTGTGAGCTGACAATAAATACAACTCTGAGATACTGATAATAAAGTACTTTAGAAGTATGGATACAGTGCTAACTGATACAACACTAACATACAATACTAATATGGTACTCACTCTTCATTTACAGGACTCATTTTTCATTTAGTTATCCGGCATAAAATTCTGATATTAAACGAAGTGGTACCCTCCGTCACTGTATCTCGCTACAATTATTTTTTGACCATCATCCAGTATAAGATTCTGGTTATTAATCGAAACGCAAACATTCATATGGGTCCCATAAGAACGTTCAAATGAAGTTCGGATGAACGTATGGTTAGTCAAATTCATTTGTGGAATATCGGAACAATTCTGGAGAAGTGTTTATAAGTGCCATTTCTGAAAAATGCTATTCTTTCAACCTGAGGCGTGTTAATTAGCTCCTCGCCAGCATCATCAACAACAAGGAAACTGGTTGTAGACGAATAGCTATTTTTTACTGGAAGCGTTGTTATGTTTATTTCAGGTTTGACTTCTAATGCATAGACAATTCTGGTCCAGCTTATACCATCGGGAGAATAGGGAGAGGGTTTCATTATGTTCTCCGAATCTGCCTTACTGAAGAATTCAAATACGCTTCTATTTACCCAGCAGCAAAATAACGGAGCTCCTTCAGAGTTCAAGTCACCAGCTTCTTCAGAATAAGGCGGTATCCCAAACACCGTTGAGTAATCAAATCGCTCTGCTATTCTTAAAGCTTTAATACTTTTTTCGAAAGCTGCGGACGGAACAGGAATTTCGTTGTACATCAGTAAAAATGATTCATTGTACAGCGAATTAACCTGAAAAACCACAGATCCGTTTATAGCTTGTCCTGGAGATAGAGTTATATTTTCGATTTTATTTTCTCTGTTAAGGTTTGACAGCACCTCCAGACGTGATTTACCATAAAAACCGTAAGGATCCAGAATTGTAGTATTAAATACCTGATCCCGATCATGTAAATGAAGTCCATTCATATTAAAATCGAGGTCATTTGGACTATTATTCCTTATTGAAAGCCCATATATTGCGTAATACCTTTCTGTAATATTAGACCCAAGCTTGCTTTCTGCGGGATCTCCTCCCCCATTATATTCTTTAACTCTATATACGCACAAATTGCCAGCTTCCTCTTTGACTTTTAATTGAATGTTATTTGGGGTTATTAAAACAGTATTTTTGTTGTCTGCAAGCTTCAACTCCAGAGAATTTTCAGGTGTAAAAACCCGAATAGTATTGTTGTCATCAGCTTTAATGATCTGCGCATCACTTGCCCAATCAATTCCCAGGTCATTTTTGAGGAAATTACTTAGGTTACCACTTTCATTTTCTGGAACATCTTCCCAAGAAAAGAGGTACTCTAATATGTTTTCTACATTATCATGCATATAAATGCTTGAAAAGGATGTCATTTTAATCTCAGGAGCATTTCCTTCTTCGGATGAGAGGGCTGTCGATGATTGGTTTTCCTGCGTTAAATTTACCGATCCCTGATATACAGACTCATTTGGCTGAGTGACCTTACTCTCTTCAATGCATCCACTAAAAATTATAAAGATTATCAGAATAAATGCTAAAATTCGCAGTCCCAATCATCTCCGATTAATTCTTATTTTCTTTGTACAAATTCTTAAGGAGAAGAAGGGACTTCATGAATTTAAAATGAACGAAATGATGTTGAGATTTTTTTCGTTTTCATTACCAACATCATAAAGCTTTTTGTTTTCATATATAGCCTAGAAAGTAAATTAAATATTTACCAAGTAATTTATGTACATACATGGTTAATAAGCTGTGTAACTGAAGATTTAAAGGACTAAATTAGCAAAAAATGAACTAGCTTAATAACTTATAGTAATATATCCGTTAGTTTTTTATACTATTAACTACATAGTATATATTGGTCACAGGGAAGTAAGCTGTAAAATGGAGAATATTCAGGATAGATTTAAGCTGAAACTGAAATGAACTTCATAACGCGTAATCTGTAATATGGAGCAAATTCAGGACAGATTAAAACCTGATCCCGTAATAAACTTCATAAACGCGTATCTGTAATATGGAGCAAATTCAGGAAAGATTAAAATCCAATCCCGAAATAAACTTCATTTTTGCAACTCAAACCTTGTGATCACTTCATTATCTCTGTTTTGACTTACTTAAACGATTCTAAAAAATACTCTTTTTCTTCTTTTACTGCATCTCCCATCACTGTTTTTCATATTATTTATTTTGGGTCTTTTTTTCCCGGGATATATTTTCGGCTTAAAAATAAAAAGTCTAGTTGATCTGGAAAGCATTAAGACCCTAAAGTCCTTGCAAATAAAATTATTGAGAATATGAGGCTTCTCTGGCAAGTTCCAAAAAATAATGATCACTATTAACAGAAAGAATTAAGAATAAAATCTAGGTGCTAAAAAATATATATTAAAGATGAAGAGAGCGTTAACTCGAAAAATCAGAAATAAAAAGAGCCGGAAATTAGTAAACTGTAGAATTCTATAGTATTATTGTTCATATGCTAAAAACTATTTAACTAGTTATATAAGGCAGCATTTTACTATTTTCCATTTTTACTTTTTTTCAGTTTTACTATTTTCCGGTTTTATTAACTATTATTCAATATCTAAATTGCATTATTTCAATTCGAAATTCTACTTAAAATTTACTTAAAGCTTCAGATATTTCTCATGTATCTCTAACTTAGCTTTCATTAATTCGCGCCTATTTCTTATTTATTTCTTACCATTATATATCTGTACTTTGTTAGAGAATTACTGCCGCTAGCGTTCTTTACGGTTAAACTGACATTATATTTTCCCGCTTTCTTATATGTATGCACAGGATTTTTGGCTGTCGAAATACTTTTATCGCCGAATTTCCAGAGCCATGCAGTAGGGGAACCTGAACTTTTATCTGTAAATTTAACTTTTAACGGGGCTTTTCCGGAAACTGGGCACGCATAAAATGCAGCAACAGGAAGAGCTGCTTTTCCTCCTATAAACTGTCCAAAGGCTACAGGGCTGTTTCCTACAGGCACATTAGCTATGATTTTATCAGTTTTAGTATTAATTACAGAAACGGCACTGCTCCCTTCATTTGCTACATATACTTTCTTTCCATCCGGAGTAATTGAGACTCCACAGGGAAAAGTCAAAACACCGGAAGATATCGTATTTGTTACAGTACCAGTTGCAACATTAATCACAGAAACCGTACCACCGTCGTAATTTGTCACATATGCCTTTTTCCCATCTGGACTTACTGCGACTTCGAAGGGGCTTGAACCTACTGTTATTGTATCTGTTACATTATTGGTTACCGTATCAATTACAGATACGTATTATCTTGCCTGTTTGTTGCGTATACTTCTGTGCCTTTCGGAGATACTGCAATTCCCCAGGTTCCGCCTCCAACCTTTATATTCGATATTACTTTGTTTGTAGCTGTATCAATTACAGAAACAGTTCCCTGTACCGCATGGTCTGTTGCATATATTCTTTTCCCATCTGGGCTCACTGCAATTCCAAGAGGTGTGAACCCGACATCTATTGTGGTTGTAATACTATTTGTGGCAGTATCAAATACATAAATGCCCATTCCTGTTACATACACCTTTTTTCCATCAGGGCTGACTGCAACTCCGCGCCCAATAATCCCTACAGGTACAGTTGCTATGACTTTGTTTGTAGTTGTATTAATTACAGAGAGGGTCTGATTTCCGAAATTTGTTACATATACCCTGCTCCCATCTGGATGGACTGCGACCCCAAAGGGCTCTTTTCCAACAGATATAGTAGCTGTAACCCTGTCTGTTGCAGTATCAACAACAGAAACAGTGTTGTCTAAATTTGTAATATACGCGAAAGGTGACGCACCTGCAATACCTGCCAGCATTAATAACCCCAAGACTGCAATCCCCAGGGCTTTAATGAAAGTATAGTCCTTAGATTTCCCAGTGTTCTCAGCTTTTTTCTCAGATTTTGTTTCTTTCATCTTAGGCCTCATAGTGATTTTAGAAATTATACAGCCTACCCCAAAGTTTCAGATTATCCCAAATTTTCCTGAATAAATAATCTGGATGCCAATAACAAAAATAGGTTAAAATTTTTTAATCAAAAATAAATTACCTTTGAGATAAACTTACAGTAAAAGAATAAAACGTACCAATAAATAATACTTTACTCTACAAAGATAACCTTTTTAATATATTATTAAATTTTCATATATATGAAAAAAGCTTTTAGAAGATCGAGTATATAGTTAGTTAATATGGATATTAATATGGATATTAATATGTAGTTTTTATAAGTAATTGTTATAAGTAGTCAATAAGTAGTGATTATGGGTGATTAAGATACGTCGGCAATATGACTGCTTATATAATTTCTGCTACTTTCCTTGCAGACGCTTTAAAAGCTTCTTTTGCTCTTAATTTCGTCAAGCCAGCTCCCATCGCAATTTTAAGAGCTTTCTCGTCAGTGATCAGGTTTTCAGGAGCGTGTGTGTCAGTATTAATTACAAGGGTTGCTCCGATTTCAAGAGCAAACCGAGCAACATGTCCATTTGTCCTGTTATGGCCGTTTCTGGCAGTAATCTCAAGATAAACATTGTTTTGCCTTGCAGTTTCAACGTCTTCTTCCGAGATCAGACCGGGATGGGCAAGAATATCCACATACTCACACGCAACAGAGGCTGCATTTGTGCCAGGGGCAACTGGTTCCGATATGGTTTCCCCATGCACGACTACAATATCTGCACCAAGCTCTTTTGCTTTCTTTGCCAGGGGAGCAATTTTTCTTGGAGGCACATGGGTCAATTCCACACCTGCCAGAACTCTAATGTCCCACTCATTTTCCAGGTATTTTGCTTTGGTTGCAGCTTTAATAAGTTCTTCAAGATTGGTATAATCAGCATGGTCAGTAATTGCAATAGCTTCATAGCCGTGAATTACTGCCCGCCTGACCAGTTCGCTTGGAAGCAGTTCTCCATCGCTGAAAATAGTGTGAGTGTGAAGGTCAATCAACTGGATCACCGTGTTGAAACCGTTTTAAGCTTTCTAATTTCTATTAATTGCTTATTATTTCAGATATTTTTGTGAAGATTTGTTTGCAGATATTTCCGTAGAAATTATAGATATTATTTACAGATAGCCCTTTGTAGAAATTTTTATAGAACTTTTTGAAGGGTTGGAATTAAATTTTCCAATTTTTAATTGAGATATTGAAATCGGTTTTTAATCTAATTTCGTAATCTAATTTTGTAATCAAGAATTCTATAGTTAGTGAGATTATAATTATTCAGATTTATCAGATTTTTCGGATTTATCGAATTTATCGGATTTCCCAAGTCTTTCTGCTACATCTGCAAAAGCAAAATTCGGCTTTACATCTGAGATTTTGATCCTGACTTTTTCCCCGACCTCAACTTCCTTTACAAAAACAACAAAGCCTTCAACAAGGACTGCTCCGTCTCCGCTTGAACCAAGATTTTCGATATCTACAACAAATTCGTGTCCTTTACGAAGCGGAGCTGTAAGGAATTTCTTTCCTATAAGATAGATTTCTGCGCTCTGAGACCTGGACGCTTTAGGAGAATAAGCCGAGGTTTTGACAAAGTTTTCTCTGACTTTTTGCAAATAATCGTTAAACATATCTCCCTGAAAGACTTTTACAACAAAATTTCCTTTAGGCTTCAGGATTTTCTTGGCACATTCAAGGGCAGAAGTTGCAAGTTCAATTGATCGGGCGTGGTCATACGACCAGTTTCCTGACAAATTCGGAGCTGCATCACAGATTACCACATCAGCGCCTTTTGCTCCGACAGCCTGGATGATCTTTTTTATCGTTGAATCGGCGTTTATATCTCCCTGAATTGTTTCAACGCCTTCAATAGGATCGATTCTCTGCAGATCCACCCCAAGGATTTTCCCTCCTGACAGTTCTTTTGCAACCTGCAGCCAGCCCCCTGGGGCTGCACCTAAATCTACAACCGAATCTCCACGCTTGATAACATTATGTTTTTCATTGATTTGCTTGAGTTTATAGGAAGCTCTGGACCGGTAGCCGTCCTCTTTTGCCTGCCTATAATAATAATCTCTTCTATCTCTTGCCATTATCTATCTTCCCTGCCCTCAAAGCTCATATAGGTTTCGCAAAACATTGAGAGTATTACTCGGATATTTTCCGAATGTTTCTCGAAAGTTTCTTGAATGCTTCTTGAATATTTCCTGAATATTTCCAGAAATTTCTCAAATATTTTTTGAGCATTCCCGAATTTTATGCCCCGGTATTAGCTTTATTATTTACTTTGGTATTCGCTTTATTGTTATCTTTAGAATTAGCTTTCTTGTCCTTACTTTCGTCCATCCCAAAAAGAATAACTGAACAAATCAACACAACTACGGCAGCCCATACCGCTCTAACGCCAATAAACGATGTGAGCAGCCCTCCGGAAATAGCTCCTGCTAAAAACGAGAGGTTAATCGTAGAAAACCTGGCTGCCTGTAAAGCCGATTCGGGGTCTTTTTTTGTAATTGCAGTATAAATCTCATATATGGCTGAGCGTAGATTTCCCGTGATCATTGTAGTATTATATGTGGAACCTGCAAGTTTGCGAAAGGAACTGACCTGAACGGCAGAAACGAAGGAAATTGCAGTAGTTACAATGAGATTTGAACTTGTGTATGGTATTAAACCGACAACGAAAAGTACTATAATTTCAAGCATTAGTACTGCGCGCTCAGTATCCGGCACAAAGAGGCGCATTGAAGGTTTTTTTAAAAGTTCGGCAACCAATACCCCAATAACAAATGCCAGAACCGGAACAGCATGGAGAGTTGCATCTCCCCATTTTCCTGTTGCAGCTTCTATACCCATAAGCACAACATTTCCGGTCTGGGCATTTGCAAAAACTCCTCCGCGCCCTACAAAGGTATAGGCGTCCAGAAAGCCTCCGACAATTGCCAGAAGTATTCCGAGTCCTACAGATTCAGAAGTCAATTTTTTAAAGTTCAATCTTTTAAAACTCGATGCTTTAAAACTCATTTCTTTTGTTTCATTTTTCAACATTTGCATTTTTATCATTTAGAATTCCATAAATTATATCCAATCTGTATCCAATCATAGTTATTTGGGACAAGCCTTCCCATTAATTATATTTAAGCTTTTTTATAGAATGGATAAATATCTTCCAGGAAATTTTGAAATTTATGAGTGTCTAAATAGGTATCAATTTACAGCAATTTACAGTAATTGACAGTAATTGACAGTAATTTACGGCAGTTTATAACGGTTTACAGAAATAAGCAGATTCGTCCTTACAGCAAATATCTTCTGGAGCTTAAAACAGCCCGTAAAACTTCCTCATTACTTATTTTTTCGAGCTTTAGATCAGATGACCTTTCTATTGTTTCAAGGGAAAGAGGCAGCCTCTTTTGAATTTCTTTTATAAGTAGAGGATCCCCACTCATAATAACATAATCAATTGAAGGATTCTCGCCAAGAATTTTATCAAGGATCTCGTAAACCTTGTTCATGTGATGAGTAATATCTTCTTCTCGGAGGCGTTCAAAACGGCGCTGACTAAACCCTCCTTTGCTGTGTTTTTCCTTAACGCTGCTGCGAACAAGTTCCCTGGAATCAAAAAACTCTCCGTCAGGAGTAAAACCTATAAAAGATTCGCCTGCATGTAAAATAAGCACAACAATACGAGAGCTTTTATTGAAAATCTCTTCAAGAGGAGACGTTTCAAAGTTTTCCTGAAGATGCCATGCCTGGGAAGTGATCGGGAAAGGAGGGATTACAGCTTCGCAGATCATCCGGTGGTAATCGTAGAAAAAAGCAAAACCGGTTTCCGACTTAATTTTTTCAACAAGGGCAAGGGTATCCTTTTCTATTCTATCGGAAATTTTTCCATTTAGAACATCTGAGATTTCTGAACCAGGAGGCAGATAAACCGTTAAAAGGTCGTCTACAGGCGCACGAAAAGAGCTGAGTTTGAATAGATACGCTTTAAAAGCAGCAGGGCTAAGCGTTTCAGTTTCACGAAACTTAAGCTTATCCTGGCATTTATCCTGAAGTGCATCAAATTCCCTGGAAAGAGCCTCGGTTCGGGAAAGTTCCTGTTTTAACCTTATTTCGGCCTCCTGCTTATCAGCAGCAGCCTGTTTTACGAAAACCTCTTTTTTTTCAAGCTGAGTTTTTACATTGTGCAGGTCAAGTTCCAGTTTTTCTATTTGCGAATTTAACCTGTCAATTTCAGACTCAAGCTCTTCTTTTCCGGAAATTTTCCCAATAAAAGTGCTAAAACCTTTTTTAGGGTTTTTTACTTCTTCTTTTGAATTTTCTGCCTTTTTACCTGCCATTATATTTCCTTTCCAGTTTGATTATTCCCCAATTTTATCTGAAAAAATTTTTCAAAACTATGTTTGAATTTAATAATTTAATAATTTAATTAAATAATTTAATAAATTTTACTGATTTTACTGATTTTACTGATTTTACGGGTTTTACGGATTTATTAATAATTTGAGATCCAGATTATCCCGTCACAATTTTTACTACTTTATACTGAGGGTCTGCTATATTAGAATACTGAATTCTTGATAAATTTCACCGTATAATTAAATATATTATACTTCGGTGCAGACCGGCTTATTAAGAAAATTGGGATTAAATAAATTTAGTGTCAGAAGCTGAGTATCAAATCATTTTTTGGATAGTTTATTTCGAAACTTTTAAGAATATCGTATTTATCTCTATGATAGGAAATCTCATTCCTTAGAGAGGATAAAAGAGAAGTTTAGTGGAAAGATATAGATTACAGGTAATAGCCCATAAATTACAAATTGTAATTTGCAATTTAGAATTTGTAATTTGTAATTTTGCAAATTATATTTAACTCAACTTTCAATTACTCTCTGTTTAATCCAAATAAATATATTTGAATTCAAGTATATTCAGCTCAAAATTGTACTTAACATTGCCATACAGCTAAGATAACAATCTTATAGACCTTATTGAGGATTTCGGTGCCTAAATGAAAGACTCACTAGAAAATTTTCAAAAAACGCCTGAAGGAAATGATTTGAAAGCCATTTCCCCGGAAAACTCTGGCCAAAAAGGATCCGAAGAAATAAACAGAACGGATTATATGAATGATACTGCGGAAAAAGGAAATAAAAATACTCGCAGGCTCAGAGCTGAAAAATTTCATCCTACACTCTGGATTGAAGGCCAGAGAAGTTCTTCCCTTGCAGGAAAAACTATAGTGCTCGGAGTTACGGGAAGTATTGGAGCAGTAAGGGTGGTTGAACTTGCAAGAGAATTTATCCGAAACGGGGCTGAAGTTCATGCAGTTATGACTGATGCTGCCACGCATATCCTTCACCCTGATGCTTTACATTATGCAACCGGAAATCCCGTAATCACAAAACTTGGAGGCAGGGTGGAGCATGTGGAATTTTGCGGCTTGAAGGGAAGGGCAGACCTTCTTTTAATTGCCCCTGCAACAGCTAATACGATAGGAAAAATCGCGTACGGGATAGACGATACTTCAGTTACTTCTTTTGCGACAACTGCCCTTGGTTCCGAAACACCTTTAATGATTGTCCCTGCAATGCATGAATCCATGTTCAGGCATCCGGCTGTGGTTGAAAATTTAAAAAAATTGCAGGGCTGGGGAATTTCCATTGTAGGCCCGAGACTTGAAGAAGGAGTTGCAAAGATTGCTTCAAACCAAGAAATCGTACTTGAAGTAGAAAGGCTCCTTGGAAGCGGGAAATTCAAGAAAAGAAAAATAATCATTACAAGCGGCTCTACGGCAGAAACTCTTGACCCAATCCGGATTCTTACAAACAGGGCGTCAGGAAAAACCGGAAGAGAACTCGCTCTTGAGGCTTACAGAAACGGAGCTGAAGTAACTCTTGTACACAGGGATAGGCTTGGGTTCTCAGGAATAAAGGAAGTTTTCGCGGAAAGTGCTGTCGAAATGACGGATGCAGTTCTTACCGAACTTGAAAAAGGGTATGATATTCTTGTCAGTGCAGCAGCAATTGCAGATTATACAGCCGAACCAGCTCCGGAAAAAATCAAATCCGGGGGAGAGCTCGTACTGAAATTGAAACCAACCCGCAAATTGATAAAAGAATGTAGGGAAAGATATCCTGACCTTCTAATTGTAGGGTTCAAAGCCGAAACCGGCGTCGAAAGCAAAGAGCTTTTCAGAAGAGCAGAAGAAACTCTGAAAAACTCAAAACTGGATTTAATTGCAGCAAATGATGTTGCAAAAGGCGGAATGGGCACTGAGGAAAACGAACTTTACCTCCTCAAAAAAGACGGCTCTGGTCCAAAAGCGGTAAGAGGAAGTAAACGTGTACTTGCAGCTGCAATTCTTGAAGAAATACACAGGCTTTTAAATAAAAATTAAGAGAAACGCAAAAGAAACGCAAAAAACACAAGATCAGATAAAAGAAAAAACAGAGTAAATACTGAAAGAATAAGTGAAAACAATAAATGAAAAAAATAAACGAAAAAAATAAAAATTAAACAAAGGAAATGAAATAAAAAAACACTATATACCCTTGATAACCCTGAAAACTGGTTTTGATTATTCTGAAAAAAGAAAAAAGTTTTGAAAAAGCGAATTTTGAAAAAATGATGAAATTATAAAAAGGCGTTTTCTATGTATAAATACGAAAGTGAAGGAGCAGATTTTTCGGCAAAAGCCTATGCTCCAGGACACATTACAGGTTTTTTCCAGATTCACGAGCATGAAAATCCTCACCAGAAAGGTTCTACAGGCTGCGGGATTGTTTTAAATGGCGGCGTTACCACGGAAGTAAAAGTAGGGGAGTCTGTAGAAGAAACAGAAGTTTTTCTTAATGGAAAAAGGGTTGAAGGCAAAACTACCCGGACAGTTGCAGAAATGATGACCGATCAACCTGTAAGGATTAAAAGCTGGGCAGAAATCCCTATCGGATGCGGGTTCGGGGCTTCAGGAGCAGGAGCGCTTGGCACAGCTTATGCGCTTAATAATGCGCTTTCCCTGAATCAGACCGTAAAAGGACTAACAGAATATGCCCATGTGGCAGAAGTCATCAATTGCAGCGGGCTTGGAGATATTGCCGGGCAGTCAAATGGCGGAGTAGTAATCCGTTTGCAGCCAGGAGGACTCGAATTCGGGCGTGTGGACAGAATCCCGGCTCCTGAAGCCAGAGTTTTCTGTATTGTACTTGGAGAGATCTCTACAGGTTCTGTCCTGAATGATAAGGTTGCTGCCGAAAAAATCAATTCTGTCGGAAGGGCATCAATGGTAAAATTACTCGAAAAACCTACCCTTGAAAATTTCATGGCTCAGGCAAAAGAATTCGCAAGCAAAACAGGGCTTATGAGCAGTAAAGCCAGAGATGTTATCGAAGCCGCAAACGCAAGCGGAGGCCTGGCCTCACAGGCAATGCTGGGAGATACGGTTTTTGCTATTGCACCTTTCCACCAGGAATTCCCGCTTTATGAAGCCCTGCAGGAATTCGGAGAAGTTCTCGAGTTTGGAATCAGCACCTGTATACCAAAATTAATGTATGAATGATTTAAAACGTTATGAGTTATTTTATCTATCTGGAAAAGAAATAGAAATATCATAACTCCATAGCAACAATTCAATAGAATAACAAATTTATTTATTCATTAATTTATTTGTTTATTTACTTTCAATAAGAAAATAGTTATAAGCTATTAAGGAAAAAATATAATTAACTAATAATATAATTAATGGCTTTATAACAACTAATTTTTTATAATTAATGATTTGTATTTGAGAATAATCCAAATTTAAAATGTTTTCATTAAAATAAGCTCTTTAGGACATCCTTTAAGATATTGATTATTTTAATATAAAATAATTAAAGAAAGGGAATATAAAAAAGGTAATAATAGAAAAAAGGCACCAATAAAGGAATAGAAAAATAGAAAAATAGAAAAATTAAATGTAAAAAGGTAAGCGACAGTTATGACTGAAATACCTCAAGACCATCCAAGGTACGAGTCCCTGCTTGCCCGCGAAAAAGTTGCATCAGGGGTAAAAATGGGGATTACAAGCGTCCAGGGGCTTATAGCTCAGGGAAGAGGAGAAAGTTTTGATTATCTTATTGGGGAAAAAAGCACAAAATCAGCCCTGTATGCAGAAAGGGCTGCAGTCGCTGCTCTACTTTTGGCAAAAAACCCCGTAATCTCAGTTAACGGAAATGTTGCAGCTTTAGCTCCGGACAAAGTTGTTGCTCTTTCAGGAGTTACAGGAGCCAAACTTGAGGTTAACCTGTTTCACAGGACTGAAACCCGGGTACATCTTATAATAGAGCAGCTTAAAGCCAATGGGGCATCCGAAGTGCTCGGAAAAAACCCTGATGCAAGCCTTGACCTTTCCCATGCAAGAAGGCTTGTCGAAAGTAAAGGGATTTATATGGCAGATGTTGTGCTTGTGCCTCTCGAAGACGGAGACCGCTGCGAAAAACTTGTAGAAATGGGAAAAACCGTTATTTCGATTGACCTCAATCCTCTTTCCAGAACTTCAAGGATGTCTACTATCTCAATTGTGGATAATGTTACCCGGGCTCTTGGAAACATGGCCAAATTTGCAGGAGAAATGCGGCAGGAGAAAAAGGACGAGCTTGTAAACCTTATTGCTACTTACGATAACAAACGAGTCCTTTCCGAAGCAATCTCCGAAATCGAAGAGCATTTAAAGGTAATTGCAGCCGAAATGGAATATTGAAAAGACAAGATCGAAAAATAATGGGTTGAAAATCTCTCGATTTATTTAAAAAATCCTTACTGGATTAAAATTTCGAATCACAGTTAAAATTTGAAAAATTTTAAAATAATATTTAGAATAATATTAAAAAGAATTTTTAAAATAACGCTTAGTAATATCTAAAATAGTGTTTAAAAATAGTGTTTAAAACCCAATGATTAAGTATGGAACCTATAAAATGGACTTAATTGAAAAAACAAGGGAATTTACTGCTTCTATTCTTGAAGATGAGCCCAGTTCTCATGACATGGGGCACATCAACCGGGTAGAAGCCCTCTGTCTCGAAATCCAGAAAAAAGAAGGGGGAAATCCCCTTATTCTTCAGCTTGCAGCTCTTTTACATGACGTGGGTGTTGTCAAGGAACATGAGGAAGGCGGAGACCATGCTGTTTACAGCGAGGAGATAGCTTCCGAATTCCTTGGGAAAGCAGGTGTAGGAAAAGAGGTTGTCGAAACAGTAGCTGAATGTATTCGAACCCACCGCTTCAGCGCAGGAGAGAAACCTGCAGCCCTTGAAGCCAGGATTTTACAGGATGCAGATAGGCTTGATGCCCTTGGAGCTGTGGGAATTTTCAGGGCTATTTTCTCCATGGGAGCTTTAAGGATGCTCAAGCACATAACCGGAGTAGATAAAGGCAGTTCAAAAAAGACTGTATATACCGGAGATCCTGTCCAGGGCTTTAACGAGTATATGCACTATAAGCCTTTCACAATTCCTGACAGGTTAAACACCAAGACTGCCAGGAAAATTGCCGAAGAAAGACTTGAAATTATGCGGCTCTTTCTTGAAACTTTAAATTTCGAGAACGGAAATAATCAGACTAAATTTTAATTTTTTCTTTGTTTCAATTTTTCAATTTTACGTACTTTCCTATATCCAGAATATCTTGTATGCAACAGGTTTCTGTTTATAACATATTCCTATTTTAATCTCGAGATCAGTTCTTCGCTCGGGAATATTGTTTCTGTATTTTATTTTTTAAATTATTTTTTAATTTCTTTTTTAATTTCTTTTTTAATTTTCCTTTCCTAAGTAATTAAAATCAGGAATAATTTTAATATAATTTTTAATATGGTACTCAGTCTGAAGATTCCTTAATTTTCAGGACAACTTTTTTTAGGAGAAGCACTTAATTCCAGTCAAGAATTCCTGATCCGGTAATTTTCGGGCAATAACTTCCGGTTCGAATTTTCAATTTAATTTCGATTTAAAATAGAATTGGAAACTGAAACTTATAATTGGAATTTGAAATTATAATATATAATTGAAATTTATAATTGAAATTTAAAAGTCGGATTTAAAATTGGAATTTAAGGTTACAATCCCATGTTTACGATTCAAAATCAGTTTGAAGTTGGGAATGTGAAATTTCCGGTTTAAGAACATTTTAACTGCTCACCTGGTGGATATGATTGCATGGCTGATATAATTATAAAAAATGCTTTTGTTTTAACGATGGACCCGGAAAAAGGGGATCTCAAAAATGGGACCGTTGTTATTGAAGACGGAAAAATCCTGGAAGTTACAGAGGAGACAAAAGAAAGCGCAGACACTGTAATTGATGCTAAAAATTCCGTAGTAATGCCAGGGCTTGTAAATACACACACTCATGCAGCAATGACTCTTTTCAGGGGCTATGCTGACGACCTTCAGCTTGGAGAATGGCTTGGGGAACATATCTGGCCTGCAGAAGCTCAGCTTACTGCAGAAGACGTGTATAAAGGCAGTCTACTTGCCTGCCTTGAAATGATCAAGTCAGGGACAACTACTTTTGCTGATATGTATTTTTATATGGACGAGACTGCAAAGGCTGTTGAAGCTTCGGGGATGCGAGCTTCCCTTTCACACGGCTTGATAGAACTCTGTGATGCCGAAAAAGGAGAAAAAGACCTTAAAGAAGGCAGGCGTTTTGTCCGGGCTTGGCAGGGAGCAGCGGACGGCAGGATAAAAACCATGTATGGGCCTCACGCTCCCAATACCTGTTCTGAAGAATTTCTTGCTAAGGTAAAAGAGGAGGCAAAAAAGGATGGGGCAGGCCTTCATATTCACGTGCTGGAAACCGAAGCCGAATTAAACGCAATGAAAGAAAAATACGGGAAATGCTCGGTACATCTGCTTGAAGATATAGGATTTTTCGGGCCTGATGTGCTTGCAGCTCACTGCGTCTGGCTTTCGGACGGCGATATAGAGATTCTGAGCAAAAGAGGAGTTAATGTTTCCCATAACCCGATAAGTAATATGAAGCTGGCTTCAGGGATTGCCCCTGTCCATAAAATGCTTGAAAGAGGAGTAAATGTCAGCCTTGGGACAGATGGGTGTGCTTCGAACAATAACCTTGACCTTTTTGAGGAAATGAAAACTGCTGCCCTTCTGCACAAGGTAAACACATTCGATCCTACAGTCCTGCCTGCCCGTCAGGTGCTTGAAATGGGCACAGTAAACGGGGCAAAGGCTCTCGGAATTGAAGCTGGATTTTTAAAGGCCGGAAATAAAGCCGATGTAATTATTGTGGATTTAAAAAAGCCACATCTTACACCCTGTTTCGATATTTATTCTCACCTTGTATATTCCGCAAAAGGGAGCGATGTCAGGACAACAATTGTTGATGGGAAAATTCTTATGGACAATTATCAGGTCCAGGCATTTGAGGAACAAAAAGTCATGGAAGAAGCAAAAAATGCAGCAGAAGAGCTTGTATCCAGGGTAAAAGCCTGAAAAAGTTTTCCAGAATTTATCTGGAATAAGTTATCAAGAATAATACTCAGCTTTACTGGTCATTATTTAAATTATTATTTGTAATTCTTCCACTATTAATTTTAGGATTTCGAAAATTATTGAGTTGGGAAAGGAATAAAATGAAAGAGGATGCAAAAATATTATTGGTAGCATTTGCTCTTCCAATTCTGGTATCAATATTTTTTACAAATATAATAAATAAACCGCAAGATGTAGTGCCATTATTTCTAGTTCCAACCTTTCTCTGGATTGGGTATATAACCTGAAAGGCTGGAGCTAAAGGCTGGATAATTACTGCTTTATTTATTACAGTCGCACTGGCTGTATTATATGCATTATTATAATATACGATATGCATTATTATAATATACGCAGTATAATTATTGTCATTAATTATCATCATTAGTATTATTAGTATTTTAGAATGTATTTTATAATAATGCGTAAAAGAGGTATCACAGAAGACGTAGAAAAATCCTGCTGGGGCTCAAATAAGTAAATAATTTCTTTTATTTACTCAGATAAGGATGACTGAGCCTGGCTAGGCTTGGACTAAATTTGAACTAAGTTTGAACTAAGCTTAGAAATATTTATTCAAACTGCTTATTCACTTTAGCAACCTGAAAAACCGAGAATTTAATTAAACCTGTATCCGTAATGAAGGGACTATCATGACAGAAAAAGAACTCGTAGAATCCGGAAATATGAAAATGGAATGGGCAAGAAAGCATATGCCTGTACTTGCTCTTATCAGGGAAAACTTTGAAAAAGAAAAGCCTTTAAAGGGCCTTAAAGTAGGAATGGCTCTGCATGTCGAAGCTAAAACTGCGGTCCTTGTAGAGACCCTGGCAGCAGGAGGGGCACAGGTAGCCATTTCAGGATGCAATCCCCTGAGTACCCAGGATGATGTGGCCCAGGCCCTTGATACCCGGAACAATATAAGCTGTTTTGCTGAATACGGGTGCTGTACAAGTGAGTATTATGAAGCCATAGATAAAGTTCTTGATATCAAGCCCGATATTACAATCGATGACGGCGCAGACCTTATTTTTAAACTCCATAAAGAGAGAACCGACCTGCTTCAAAACCTGCTCGGAGGCTGTGAAGAAACAACAACAGGCGTACACAGGCTTCATGCAATGGAAAAGGACGGGGCCTTAAAGATGCCTGTAATTGCAGTAAACGATGCAATGACTAAATATCTTTTTGATAACCGCTACGGGACAGGTCAGTCAGCCTGGGACGGGATTAACAGGACTACAAACCTGCTCGTTGCAGGGAAAAATGTCGTTGTAGCTGGCTATGGCTGGTGCGGGAGAGGAGTTGCAATGCGGGCTTCAGGGCTTGGAGCAAACGTGATTGTTACTGAAATCGACCCTATAAGAGCGCTTGAAGCCAGAATGGACGGGTACAGGGTCATGAAAATGACAGACGCTGCAAAATTAGGGGAAATTTTTGTAACTACAACTGGAAACCGGGATATCCTTACGGCTGAACATTTCCCGCTCATGCAGGACGGGGCAATTCTTGCAAACTCAGGACATTTTAATATAGAAATAGATATGGAAGCCCTTTCCTCTCTTGCAAAATCCGTAAAAACCGTAAGAAATAACATTATGGAATATGACCTTGGGAACCGACGTATTAACGTGATAGCTGAAGGCAGGCTTGTCAACCTGGCTGCGGGGGACGGCCACCCTGCCGAGGTCATGGACATGAGCTTTGCGAATCAGGCGCTTTCTGTACGTTATATTGCGGAAAATAAGCTCCCTAACGGGGTGCATAAGGTCCCTCAGGCGATTGATACTTACGTTGCGAAAATGAAGCTTGAATCAATGGGCATAACTATTGATGAACTTACAGAAGCTCAGGAATGTTATATGACTGGCTGGGAATGCGGGACATAATCCAAAAAGAACAATTTAAGAATCGGTAGAAAATATTTTAAGTGATTTTTGTATATTCAAACCCTTTTAGTGCAGTAAATACGGATCGAATTCCATCTTTAAGGAAGTGAAGATATTTACTGCATTCAAATTATAAAATAATATAAAAGAATAATTAATTATTAATACTTACAGCACTGTCCTACAATTTAATAACTTTCTTTAGTAACTGTTATTTAGTAACTGTTACTTAGAACCGTTATTTAGTAACTGCCAGGGAAAAGAGATCTGGTTTTTATAATTATTAAGATTCCAGGCGAGTTACTGTACTTTTTTAAGATATCTGAAATTCCATCAATAAATAAGGAAAATAAAGTAGATTATAATTAGACTTTAATTAAACTATAATTAGACTTAAATTAACTATAATAAGACTACAAGACTTTAATTAGAATATAATATAGTGACAAACGCGTACTTGTAAATCCAGTCCCAAATATTGTAAAATTTCCTTTTGAAAAAAACAGAAATTGAAACAGCCCGGAAGGTATGGAATGATAGGACAAATAAGAAAGTCTGGCATTGATATTATTGGAGATGTACCCTGGGGCACACATATCTGTCAGTTTTATCAAACAAAAGAGGACCTACTTGAGGTTCTGGTTTCTTACTTTAAAGCAGGGTTGGAGAATAATGAATTCTGCCTCTGGGTTACATCCGAGCCCCTTGAAGTGGAAGATGCAAAAGAAGTCTTAGAAAAAACCATACCTGATTTTAATAACTGCCTGGAAAAAGGGCAAATAGAAATTGTTCCTTATACTGAATGGTTTATCATCGATGGAGTTTTCAATCCAAAGAAAGTCTCAAACAACAGGTTAGAGAAACTCAATCGCGCTTTAAAGAACGGTTTTGACGGGATGAGGCTTAGCGGGAACACCACCTGGCTGGACAAAGAAAACTGGGACAGCTTCATCAAGTTTAAAGAACAGACTGACAGATGCATGGACACTTACAGGATGATAAACCTGTGCACTTATTCCGTAGAGAGGCATAATGCCGCCGAAATAATTGATGTAGTTGTAAATCACCAGTTTGCTTTAATTAAAAGAGAAGGGCGCTGGGAAAAAATAGAAAGTCCAAAAAGAAAACAGGCAGAAGAAGCTGCTGTTCAGGCCGCCAAAAACTGGGAATATACCTTTGATGCCGTGCCCGACCTGATTTCTATTCTTGACACCGAATACAGGATTGTCCGTGCAAATAAGGCAATGGCTGAGAGTTTAGGGCTGACCCCGCAGGAATGTACAGGTTTGACCTGCTACCATGCAGTTCATGGAACGGACGAACCTCCATCTTTTTGCCCGCACAGACAGTTGCTCAAGGACGGGCTTGAGCATATTAAAGAAGTCCATGAAGAATCTCTGGGTGGAGATTTCATTGTTAGTGTTTCACCTTTATACGATTCGCAAGGGAAAGTCTCAGGATGTATTCATGTTGCCCGTAATATAAACGAACGCAAGCAAGCTGAAGAAGCGCTGCGCCAGCGTGAGCTTAGAGTCAGATCAAAATTGGAAAAAGTTCTCTCGCCTGAAAGAGAAATGATCGATCTGGATCTTGCCGAGATTGTGGATACTCAGGTAATTCAGCCTCTTATGGATAGTTTCTTTAAACTTACTCATATTCCCGTTGGCCTGAATGATCTTAAAGGTAATGTTCTTGCAGGTGCGGGCTGGCAGGACATCTGTACAAAATTCCACAGGTTAAATCCTGAGAGCTGCAAAAACTGTATAGAAAACGATATCAAATTATCGGAATCTCTCCTTCCGGGAGAATTTAGACTATGCAAATGCAAGAACAACATGTGGGACATAGGGACTCCCGTTATTATTGAAGGCCAAAAAGTTGGGAGTTTTTTTGCAGGGCAGTTCTATTTTGAGGATGAGACACCAGATTATGAAATTTTCCGGATTCAGGCCAGAAAATATGGATTTAATGAGGATGAGTACATAGCAGCCCTTGACAAAGTCCCAAGGTTAAACAGAGAATTTGTAAATAATAGCATGGATTTTTTTATAGCCTTTGCCAGTATGGTTTCTCAACTAAGTTACAGCAATTTCAAGCTTGCCCGGTCTCTTGAAGAACATAATACCCTTATGAACTCGCTACGGGAAAGTGAAGAACGGTTTCGATCAGTCCTTGAGAATTCCCTCGACGCGGCATATCGTCGAAACTTTCAGAATGACTGCTATGATTATATAAGCCCAGTAATAAAGCAGATCACAGGCTTTTCTGTCCAGGAAATGAATGCAATGAGCACTAATGACCTTCTTAATCGCATTCACCCTGATGATTACTCTATGGTTGTCGCAAGACTTGCCCAATCATCCGAAGAGGGTTTCGGAACCTTCGATTACAGGTTCAAGTGCAAGGATGGAAAATATCGCTGGTTAGCCGATCACTTCTCGGTAATTAAAGACCAAAATGGCAGTCCTTTCTTCAGAGCAGGTATCGCTCGTGATATAACCGAAAGCAAACAGGTAGAAAAAGAGTTGCGAGAAAAAAGGGAGGATCTCAATCGCGCCCAGGCCGTGGGGAATATAGGGAGTTGGCGTCTGGATTTGCGTAAGAATGAATTGACATGGTCCGATGAAAACCACCGTATCTTTGGTATCCCAAAAGGGATCCCTTTGACCTATGAGACTTTTATTTCGATAGTTCATCCGGATGATAAGGAATATGTCGATAAGGAATGGAAGGCAGGATTGGCAGGTGAGCCATACGACATCGAGCACCGCATCGTTACGGATGGTAAGACCAAGTGGGTGCGTGAAAAGGCATATATTGAATTTGACAAAGATGGGGCAGCACTAGAGGGTTTCGGCATAACGCAGGACATTACCAAGCGTAAGCAGGTAGAGAGGGAACTTCGGGCGAGCGAAGCTAGGTTGCGTTTCGCGCTTGAAACCAGTCACACCGGTGCGTGGGATCTTGACCTAGTGGATCGTACTGCATATCGTTCACTTGAGCATGACCGTATCTTCGGCTATGAACAACTGCTTCCAGAATGGACCTATGAGATGTTCCTTGATCATGTGCTGCCTGAAGATCGTGCAATGGTGGACGCGAAGTTCAACAAGGCTACAACTACATGTAGTAACTGGAACTTTGAGTGTCGCATTCGGCGTGTGGACGGCGAGATTCGATGGATTTGGGCTGCAGGGAGGCATCGCCTGGATGCTAATTGGGGCACGCGCCGGTTGGCCGGGATTGTCCAGGATATAACCGAACGCAAGCAAGCAGAAGAAGCTTTGCAGGAAAGCGAAAAACGCTTCCGCACATTATCTGAGAATTCTCCTGATGTAATTACCCGCTTTGATAAACAGAATAGGCATTTATATGTCAACCCTGCGGCTGCAGAGGTTTACTGCCGTTCCCAGGATGAAATCCAGGGCAAAACCCATAAGGAACTGGGAGAGGATCCCGAAAAAGTAGAATTCTGGGAAAAATGTCACCAGAACGTTTTCGAGACCGGAGAATCTCAAACTATAGAGTTTCGGTATATTTCTCCTCAAGGAAAGATACACTATTTTAATACACGGCTGGTACCCGAGTTTCTTGATGGAAAAGTGGATTCTGTCCTTGCCATTTCCAGGGATATCACGGATACAAAAGTCGCAGAAGCCAGGTTAAAGGAAGCTCATGATAATCTTGAGAAATTAGTTGAAAAAAGGACAGCACAGCTTGAAAATGCTTATAAATCGTTGAAGGAGAGCGAGACAAGCCTTTCCGAAGCTCAAAAAATGGCTCATCTGGGAAACTGGGACTGGAACATTGTAACCGGAAAAATATACTGGTCTGAAGGGTTGTATCGGATTTTCGGACTTAAACCTCAGGAATCAGGCCCGAGATATTCCGAATTTTTAAATCACGTGCATCCGGATGATCGGGATTATGTAAATAATGCCATTAGAAAGAATAAGGATGATAAGTTTTGCAGTATTGACTTTAGAATAATCCTGGCTGATGAAACAGAAAGAATCGTGCATGCAGAAAACGAGATAATTTGCAATGAGAAAAATGTTCCTATCCGGGTTAGAGGAATAGTTCAGGATATTACAGAGCGTAAAAAGGCTGAAGAGGCTCTTGCAAATATTGAAGCTGCCCGAAAAAAAGAAATCCATCACAGGATAAAGAATAATTTACAGGTAATTTCCTCCCTGCTCGACCTGCAGGTCGAAAAGTTCGGGGAAAAAGAATCTTTTGAGGATTTTGAAGTCCTTAATGCATTCAGGGAAAGTCAGGACAGGGTAGCCTCAATTGCCCTCATTCATGAAGAACTGCATGAAGGAAAAGGCACCAATACCCTGAACTTCTCTCCTTACCTTTACAGGCTTGTTGAAAACCTTTTCCAGACTTATACTGTTGGAAAAGATAATGTAAAATTACAGATGGAATTAGAAGAAAATGTTTTCTTTGATATGGATACCGCAGTCCCTCTGGGCTTAATTGTTAACGAAATCGTCTCAAACTCCCTCAAATATGCTTTTAAGGGCAGGGAAAAGGGAGAAGTTCAAATTAAACTCTTCAGGCAAAGGAATGGAGAACTTGAAGGCAAAACTGCAGGGCTAAATGAAGATCTCAGGAAAGAGGTTACTAATTTTATTCTAACGGTTTCAGATGATGGGACAGGACTGCCTGAAAATTTTAGTCTGGAAGACTCTGATACTCTTGGGCTTCAGCTCGTATCTATCCTTACAGACCAGCTGGAAGGGAAACTGGAATTGAAAAGGGATTATGGAACTGAATATGTTATAAAGTTTTCAGTTAATGAGAAAGAATAAACCGAAATTCAGGAAAAATTTAACATAAACATAAAAATCTTTACTAAAAAAATTCTAAACTTATATAAAAATACGCAAATATTTAGAAAAATTTATAAAAACTTTATCCCCGGAATTTTTTGACCTGTTCCCTGCAACTTGTTAGTTATTGGACTTTAAGTTCCTGCACTCTCTAAATTTTAAAAAGAGAAAAAAACCTGATTGAAAAAGAGTACAAATTTATTTTTATAAAAAAAGTGTCTATGAATGTTGTTTTTTATTTTGAAAATCGGACATAAAGAATAAATACTTTCAATACTTATAGATCGCATTTTATAAAACAAGAAAAGTTTATTTAAATGAAATTTAGTTTTATTTTTTTACATTTATAAGATCAGGGTTAAGGGAGGATAAATTTTTTAAATTTATTATTTTTTTGAAAATATTAAATGTTCCACTGATAAAATACTTTACTTATTAAGTAATTTACCATGCATATAATGAGATTTATAACCTTAAAAAAGTAAAATTAATTTATTTTGCCCTTAAAATCTATTTATAGAATTAATAAAGGCTTTTTTTAAAAAATGGCCTAAAAAGGAAAAATAAATCGGCAGAAAGAAGAAAAAAAGATTGCTGAAATTAAAATCTGATTTCAATCAGGTTAAGATCTTAAGATCTGCAAAATCAGATTACAAAATAGAAGAAGGAGTAAAATGGAAGAAAAACTGAGAAAATCCGGGCTTGATTTTATTGGGGACATCTCGTGGGGGACCCATTTCTGCCAATTTTACCAGACAAAACAGGATTTATTGGATATTCTTGTTCCTTATTTTAAAGCTGGCCTGGAAAATAATGAATTTTGCTTATGGATGACACTGGATCCTAAGGAAACCGAAGAGGCAAAAGCAGCTCTCAGGAAAGCTATCCCCGAACTTGACATTTATCTTGAAAAAGGCCAGATAGAAATTATCCCCTATATTAAAGAATATATAAATGAAGTAATTCTCAATCCTGAAAAACTTGGAACCCTGTTTTCTGAAAAGCTTAACAGCGTGTTTGCAGGCGGCTTTGCAGGAATAAGAGGAGCAGGGGATACCGCCTGGCTGGAAAAAAAGGATTGGAACAATTTTGTGAATTATGAAAGGGAATTAGACAGCATTATTGATAATTACAAGATTATTACGCTTTGTACCTATTTTCTTGACAAACATACCCCTGTAGAACTTGTTGATGTTGCCCTCAACCACCAGTTTACTGTAGTCAAAAGAGGGGAAAAATGGGAAAAAATCGAAAGCCCAAAAAGGAAACAGGCAGAAAAAGCCGCGGTTAAAGCAACAAGAGACTGGGAATACACTTTTGATGCTGTGCCTGACCCTATAGCTATACTGGATAAGAAATACAGAGTAATCCGGGCAAACAGAGCAATGGCAGCAAGATTGGGGGTCACCCCTGAAGAATGTGTAGGGGCAACCTGTTATCAGGCCATTCACGGGACTGACAGGCCGCCTGCTTATTGCCCTCACAGGCAGCTGCTTAAGGACGGGCTTGAGCATATTAAAGAGGTCAGGGAAGAGAACCTTGGAGGAGACTTTATAGTAAGCGTATCTCCTCTATTTGGTTCCGAAGGGGAAGTCGCAGGCTGTATTCATGTAGCCAGAGATATAAATGAGCGTAAAAAAACAGAAGAGATTCTGGTCAGAAGTGAAAATAAGTTCCGCACTCTGGTTGAAAATTCTCCTGACATGATTGCCCGTTTTGATAGGGAAAACCGCCATACCCATATTAATCCTGCCGGCTCACGGGTCTATGAGCGATCCCAGGAAGAAATTATAGGGAAAACCCATAGGGAGCTTGGGATGGACTGCGAAAACATTGAGTTCTGGGAAAGAAATCATGAAAAGGTTTTTGCCACAGGAACTCCCCTGATGATGGAATTTCAATTTGTCTCTCCTAAGGGCAAAGAATATTATTTTGATACAAGAATAGTTCCTGAATTTGCAAATGGAAAAGTAATTTCAGCACTTGCTATCTCAAGGGATATTACAGACCTTAAAAAGGTCGAAGCCCGTTTGAAAGATACCCTTGATAATCTTGAAGACCTAGTTGAGGAAAGAACGTCAGAGCTTGAAAAAGCCTGCAGTTCCCTTAAAGAAAGCGAAGCCGAACTTGCTGAAGCCCAGAGAATAGCCACACTGGGGAGCTGGAGCTGGGATATTGAAGCAGATAAATTAAGCTGGTCTGATGAAACTTACAGGATCTTCGGGCTTGAGCCTCAGGAGTTTGGGGCAACTTATATGGAATTTTTAAACAGGGTACTTCCGGATGACTTAAATTATGTAAATAAATGCGTTCGATACGCGCTAAAAGGAGAGCCTTACAGTATTGACTGTAGGATTTTACGGGTTGACGGGGAAGAGCGTATAATCCACGCGCATGCGGAAGTTATTTTTAACGAAGAGAATAAGCCAGTCAAGATGCTTGGGACAGTCCAGGACATTACCGAGCGAAAAAAGATCGAACAGGCGCTTGAGGAAAGCGAAGAAAGGTACCGCTCCTTTATCCAGAATTTTAAAGGGATAGCCTTTAAACTGGACAAAGACCTGGTTCTGGAATTTATGAAAGGGGATGTAGAAGAGATTACGGGCTACACGGAAGAGGAAATAATTTCCGGGAATTTGTGGAGAAAACTTATCGAGCCTGATGACTTTCCTTTATTCCTTAGAAAAGCTAAGGAAATGAAAGCCTGCCCGTCTGTACATGAAGGAGAAATAGAGTACAGAATCAAAAGCAAAGATGGAAAAATAAAATGGCTTTATGAGATTTACCAGAAAGTCCCTGGCAGGGATGAAAGTCTGGATAAATACCAGGGCGTTATATATGATGTTACCGAGAAAAAATATTCAGAAGAAATGTTACTGAATATTGAAGCAGCCCGGAAAAAAGAGATTCATCACAGGATAAAGAATAATTTACAGGTAATTTCCTCGCTCTTAGACCTCCAGGCTGAAAAATTCAAGAACAGAAAATACATTGAGGCTTCGGAATTTCTCGAAGCTTTCAGGGAAAGCCAGGACAGGGTGATTTCAATTGCCCTTATTCATGAAGAACTGCATGAAGGAAGAGGAACCGACAAATTGAATTTTTCTCCTTATCTTGAAAAGCTTATTGAAAACCTGTTTGTAACTTATAAGCTTGGAAACTTTGACCTTAAATTAGAAATTGATATCGAAGCGAATATTTTCTTTGATATGGATGTTGCTGTGCCTTTAGGCCTGATTGTAAACGAAATTGTTTCGAATTCCCTTAAGTACGCCTTTAAAGACAGAAATGAGGGAAAAATTGAAATCAAATTGAACAGGCAAGAAAAGAAAGAAGACAGGCCTGAAAAAATAGAAAATAAAACAGAGAATGTAAAACAAAATTACAGGAATACCAACTTCAGGTTAATAGTCTCGGATGACGGAATAGGCATATCTGACGATTTTGACCTGGAGACTTCAGAGACTCTTGGAATTGAATTAATAACAGCCCTTGTCGATCAACTTGAAGGGAAGCTTGATTTAAAGAAAGACCCTGGAACTCAATATATTCTAGATTTTGCAGCCTCAGAAATTTAATGCATATAAATTAAAAAGATTAGAGAAATTTACATTTTTTATCAATTTTAGAAGGTAAAGAAAATACTTCTGATTTATACTGAATTTATTTTCGATAAGTATATTTAACTCCTGGTTAACTATTGATTTTAGGGTGTTTACGTTATTTTCGTCTATATTTAGATCAATTCAGATATATCGAACCCCCAGAAAATTTGGTATGTGGCGAATTTAATATTTGGATCATTTAAAGAATCGAAGTATAATATATTGAGTCCTAAGGTTTTGGTATTGAGCGTCAGGGAATCAGTGAGAAAAAAGTAAAAGCAAAAGTAAGGTTAGATACAAATAGGTTTAGAGAAAATCTGTAAATATATAAAATAACAGTAACTTCAATAAATGGGTGATATGAAAGTTCAGGTTTCTTCCCTTAATTTTGTTTTTTAGAATAAAAAGAGATTGCAGTTGCTTTTAGGGTGAGATATTGGATCTGAGTACGCCTATAACTGGAGATATACAGTAATTATTTATTTGTACATTAACTGTCTAATCTTATTAATTATTTTCATATCTGGTTGAGTCTAAAAATTGGGGAATTTAAGAAGGTGTGAAATGGAGGAAAACCCTGCGAAGTCAGAAATTGAGATTATTGGGGACATCTCTCAGAAAGCTCATTTCTGTGAATTTTATCAAACAGAAGAAGATTTGAGGAATACATTCCTTTCTTATTTCAAAAAAGGCCTGGAAAATTCCGAGTTCTGTATCTGGGTTACTTCAAACCTTCCTGAAGTTGAAGAAGCTAAAAAAACCCTGAAAAAAACTGTCCCTGAGCTTGAAGCCTGTATAAAGAAAGGCCAGATAGAAATTATTTCTTACGAGAACTGGCATACAAAAGATGGAATTTTTGATCCCCGGAAAATTCTAAAGAATATCCTTAAAAAAGCTGATAAAGCTCTTGCTAAAGGTTATTCCGGAATGAGGCTGGCTGAAAACTCCCGCTGGATAAAAGAACCCGACCAGGGGGGTAATTTTACAAAAGAATTCTTTAATTATCAGGAAAAACTTGATCTGCTCATTAAGACTCATCCTGACTTCAAACTGACAGCACTGTGTGCTTATCCCCTTGAAAAATATGATATAAGCGAGATTATTGTCATTGCTACACGTTACGAGTTTTCTCTGATAAAAAGAGAAGGAAAAATAGAAAAAATAGAAAATTTCGGGCAGAAAAAGGCTCAAACCCAGGCGCATGAAGAGCTTCTTCAGGTCAGGAAAACCCTGGAAAGGGATCAGGTTTTATTTGATTCTATAAATGAGGGCTTTGCTCATTACAAAGCAATTTATAACGAAAAAGGCATCCTTTTTGACCTTTTGGTTTTAAAAATTAATAATGCCGGAGCAGAGCTTTCAGGCGTAAAGAGGGAAGCCCAGGTGGGAAAAACCTGGAGAGAAATCTGGCCTGAGGTTGAAGATTACTGGTTTGAAACTTATAAAAAAGTTGACCTGACTGGCAAGTCAACCCAATATGAAAACTTCAGCCATATTACAGGTAGATGGTATTCAGTCCAGATTGACAGGATTGAAAAGGGACAGTTTGCGGTTACATTCAGAGATATTACCGAAAGAAAAGAAATGGAAATCATTTTAAGAGAGAATCAAAACCGCCTTAGCGATTTATTGAGCAGTATACAAGACGGGTTTTTAGAGATAAATAGAGACTGGCGGCTTACATATGTTAACCAGCGTGCGGCTGAAAATGTGAGTCTTCAACCCGCAGATTTGATCGGGTTAAATATCTGGGAAGAATTCCCCTATGTGATAGGCAGTAAATTTGAGAAAGTATACAGGCGGGTTATGGAAACTCGTGAGCCAGCTCAGTTCGAAATTAAAAGTTTTCTTCGAGATATCTGGTATGAAATAAGCGTTTATCCCTCGACCTCAGGGATCTCGGTTTTCTGGAAGGACATTACAGCCCGCAAATCTGCCGAAGAAGCTTTGCTTGAAAATAAAGCCCGGTTTGAGGTTATAATTGCAAACTCCCCGGATATTATCTTTGAGCAGGACAGGGATTTACGCTATACCTGGATATTCAACCCTGCATCCCCCTACACCGAATCGGATGTACTCGGAAAGACTGATGCCGAATTGCTGCCCCCGGACCAGGCAGAACTTCTCACTTCAATTAAACGCCGTGTGCTTGAGACAGGAAGACGTGAAGAGGCTGTCCTTTTTTTAAGCCATCAAGGAAAATCCGGCTGGTTCGAAGCCATTTATGAACCGCGTTACGATACTACCGGACAGATTACAGGTATACTTTCTTATAGCCGCGACATTACTGAAAGAAAGAAAGCCGAAGAAACCCTTAGTAAAAGTGAAGAAAAGTACCGTTTGCTTTTTACAAATATGACTGAGGCTTTTTTCCTTGCAGAAATTATGCGTGATGAAAATGGCAGACCTTATGACTACCGTTTTCTTGAGGTAAATCCTGCTTTTGAATTTCATACAGGAGTAAAGAGAGAATCTGTTTTAGGGAAATCCCATCTTGAGATATTTCATAAAGCAGACCCTGAGGTTATCGAAAAGTACGGAGAAGTCACCCTCTCTGGAAAACCAAAGCATTTCGAATTTTTTAGCGGGGTAACTGATAAATATATCGATATTTACGTTTTCAGTCCCGAAAAGGGAAAATTTGCTGCTATTTTCAGGGACATTACAGAAAGAAAAAGGGCAGAAGAAGCCCTGCGTGAAAGTGAAACAAAATACAGGGACATTGTAGAGACTGCCCAGGAAGGGATCTGGTTAATTGATGCTGATGACCGGACTGTTTTTATTAACCCGAAAATTTCTGAAATGCTTGGTTACAGTATTGAAGAGATACTGGGACAATCCCCTCAAAAGTTCATGGCGCTTGAGTTCAGGGCAAGTGCAGGAGGCAGACTCAATGAACATATCCAGGGGGTTAACCATGTAATCGACCATCACTTTATCCGAAAAGACGGTTCAGATCTATGGTGTATTCTCTCCTCCCGCCCGCTGTTTGACAGTAAAGGAAAATATACAGGCTCACTAGCAATGGTTACGGATATCACTGAACGCAAGCAGATGGAAGAAAAAACTCGCCAGCGAGCCGAGGAAATGGAAGCAGTTATGGAGGTTGCTCCTGTAGCGATCTTAATTGGCCACGACCCAAAAAGCAATAATATTACCGGAAACCAGATGGCAAATGAGTTTTATGAGGTCGAAACTGGAGAAAATATTTCAGCAAGCGCAACTCCTTTAAGACGTATTTTTCATGAAGGGCGAGAATTGGCCGCAAACGAATTACCCATGCAGCAAGCAGCTTTTAAAGACATTAAGGTACGTAATGCCGAACTAAATATATTGATGCCTAGTAAAGAGTGGAAGACTTTTTTGGGTTCAGCCAGCCCATTACATGATGCAGATGGAAATGTGAGGGGCAGTATTGGCGCATTTATGGATATAACTGAAAGAAAGGAAGCAGAAGCCATATTGAGAGAAACTCTTGACAATTTAGAAAATAGGGTGAAAGAACGGACATCCGAACTTCAAGAGGCTTATAGTTTAATAAAAGAAAATGAAAGAAGGCTGGCTGAAGCCCAGAAACTGGCTCATATAGGAAGCTGGGACTGGAATATTTTAACTGACGAATTACACTGGTCTGATGAAGTTTATCGTATTTTTGGATATCAGCCCCAGGAATTTAAGGCAAATCTCGATTTATTTTTAAACTTTATACATCCGGAGGATAGGGAATATGTGGATCAGGCCATAAAAAAGGCACTGGATGGAAAAACCTATAGTATATATTGCAGGGTCCGGCTGCCTGATGGAAGAGAACGTATCGTTCATGAACAGGGAGAAGTGCTCTTTGATGAAAAGCACATACCTGTCCGCATGAGCGGGACAATTCAGGATATTACGGAGCGGAAAAAAATTGAACTTGCTCTTGAGGAAAGTGAAGAAAGATACCGCTCTTTTATCCATAATTTTAATGGGATAGCTTTCCAGTTAAATGAAAAACTGGACCTGGACTTTATGAAGGGAAATGTGGAGGAAATTACAGGGTATACCGAAGAAGAAATAACTTCTCAAAACTTGTGGAGAAAAATTATTGAACCTGAAGACCTGCCTTTATTCCTCAAAAAAGCAAGAGAGATGAAATTTGCTTCTTTTGAACATTCTCTTGAATTTGATTACAGGATAAGAGATAAAGAAAATAAAGTGAAATGGCTGCACCAGAGCTACCAGAAGCTTCCGGGCAAAAATGAGGAGCCTGACAAATATCAGGGTGTAATATACGATATTACTGAGAAAAAGAATGCCGAAAAAATCTTTTTGAAAGCCGAAGCTGCTCGCAAAAAAGAGATTCATCACAGGATTAAGAACAATTTACAGGTAATTTCTTCCCTTCTGGACCTTCAGGCAGAAAAGTTCAGAAATGGAGAATATGTCCGGAATTCCGATGTTCTTGAGGCTTTTGAGGAGAGCCAGGACAGAGTGCTCTCCATTGCTCTTATCCATGAAGAACTTCACGAAGGGAAAGGCACAGATAAATTAAATTTTTCCCCTTACCTTGAGAAACTTGTAGAGAACCTGTTTGAGACTTATAGAGTTGAAAATATTGATATCTATTTAAATCTTGAAATTGAAGAGAATATTTTCTTTGATATGGATACTGCAGTGCCTTTAGGCCTGATTGTAAATGAAATCGTCTCAAACTCCCTCAAATATGCCTTTAAAGGGAGAGATAAAGGAAGAATCCGAATTAAACTCTGCAGGGCAGAAAGCCAGGGTTTTGTGAATTCCAGGATGGAAGACAGCCAGACTTATGGAAACAATTTCCTGCTGCAGGTCTCAGATGACGGAATAGGCATACCTGAAGATGTTAGTCCTGAAGATTCCGAGACTCTTGGGCTTCAGTTAATCTCAATTCTACTGGAACAGTTAGAAGGAGAGCTTGAATTAAAAAGAGACTGCGGGACTGAATATCTCATACAATTTAAAGTGCGTGAAACGAGCTAAAAGGTCCGGTAAAAATGTACCCAAAATAAGGGATAAAAACGTAAAAATGAAATCTGTAAAAATGAAGTCCGTAAGAATGAAATTCGTAACAAAGAAAATCTGTACAAAGAACTCTGTAACAAAGAATTTTCTTCAAATTTGAAGGACATAAAAAATTTAAAAAATTTAAAATATATAAGACATTAAAATATTTTTAAATATATTAACTTTTAAATGTTTGAGTCGTTTAAAATATATAAAATTTTTAAAAATATATAAAACGTTATAAGAATACAGGGATATATGTACCTAATTTTTATAATTTAAGATACTTAGTTCTTATAAAATAAAAGATCTAATTTTGAAATTAAATTAACTATTTATTATATTTTAAGATAAAAGATAATAAATCAAGCACTCAAATCCGTTTTACTACCGATATTTATTTACTAATGATATTCATATCCAATCGAATTTGTATTAAGGTTATTAATGGCAAGTCCAGATGCTATATTATTTGCTTTAAGGCCCTGATGTAAACCGGAATTCAATATAAACTACTAATAGGCCGCATTTGGAAAATAGAACTGGAAATGAAGGGAAGAATATAAAGGGGAGAATATAAAATGGAAGGAAAGTTTAGAGATTCAGGAATAGAGGTTATAGGAGATATGCCCTGGGGGACATATTTCTGTCAATTTTACAGGACAAAAGAAGACCTTACAGAGGTACTTGTCCCCTATTTCAAAGCAGGCCTTGAAAATTCCGAATTTTGTATGTGGGTAACTTCAGCCCCTCTGACGTCTGAAGAGGCAAAAGCCGTGCTTCAAGAGGCTGTCCCTGGTCTTCAGGATTACCTGGAGAAAGGGCAGATTGAAATTCTTCCCTATACTGACTGGTACCTGAAAACGGGCACTTTTAACTCGCAGAAAGTTCTGGACGGCTGGGTTGAAAAACTTGATAAAGCTCTTTCTGATGGTTATAAAGGTCTGAGGGTGACAGGAAACACCTCCTGGCTGGAAAAAACTTCCTGGGACAGCTTTGTGGAATATGAGGAAAAAATAGATAGTATCATCAGCAACTCCAGGATGTTAGCTTTATGTACTTATTCTCTTGAGGAATGCAGCCCTCCCCAGCTTATTGAAGTGGTTTCCAACCATCAATTCTCTCTGATCAAAAAGGAAGGAAAATGGGAGAAAATAGAAAGTTTTGGGCGGAAAAAAGTCGAAGAGGAATTAAAGATCTCCAGCGAAGAATTACAGGCTAAATCCGAAGAACTTCAGGCCAGATCCAGGGAAATTAAGGAAGTCAATAAAGCCTTCCAGAAAAGTGAAGATCGTTACCGCACCCTGGCAGAAAATTCCCCTGATATTATTGCTCGTTTTGACAGGCAAAAACGTCATTTGTATGCCAATAGGGCTGCAGTAGAGCCTTACGGAAGGCCGGCAGAAGAAATTATCGGGAAAACCAATGGTGAACTCGGAATGGACCCTGAAAATGTGGAATTCTGGGAAACCCGATATGAAAAAGTTTTTACTACAGGCAAACCTGAAATTATGGAATTTCACTACATATCGCCTCAGGGGAAAGAATACTACTTTGATACGAGAATAGTTCCCGAGTTTCTTGATGGAAAAGTGGATTCTGTCCTTGCCATTTCCAGGGATATTACTGATGCGAAAAAAGCGGAAGCCAGATTAAAAGAAACCCTTGATAACCTGAAAAAACTGGTAAAGGATAGGACAGCAGAATTCGAAAAAGCTTATATTTCTCTGAAAGAAAGCGAAAGAGGCCTTGCTGAGGCCCAGAGAATGGCCAGGCTTGGAAACTGGGAATGGAATATTATATCCGATGAACTGCAGTGGTCTGATGAAATTTACAGGATTTTCGGGCGCAAACCCCAGGAATTCGATGCCACCTACGATGCTTTTTTGAGTTATGTGCATCCCGACGATAAGGATTATCTGGACAACGCTGTCAAAGAAGCTTTTAAAGGGATTCCTTACAGCATTGATCATAGAATTGTCCTGCCTGAGGGAGAAGAGCGTATAGTGCATGAAGAGGGCGAGGTTCTTTTTGACGAAAAAAGGAATCCGGTACGAATGAGAGGCACAGTTCAGGAGATTACAGAACTGAAAAAGGCAGAAGAAAAAATTCAGATGCTGGCAAGTGCAGTAGAGTCCTCGGACGATGCCATTATAATAAAATCCCTTCAAGGTTTTGTTACAAGCTGGAATACGGGGGCAGAACAGGTCTATGGTTATACTGCCGAAGAAATGCTGGGCAAAAACGTTTCCATACTTGAGCCTGAAAATGTAAAAGGGGAAATTAAAAAATTAGATGAAAAAGTTAAACAGGGAGAAAAAGTCCGCCATCACCAGACCCTGAGGCTTAGAAAGGACGGCACTATAATAAACGCTTCAATAACGCTCTCTCCGGTTTTTGATACATATGGAAGGCTTATAGCCATTTCCACAGTTACAAGGGATATTACGGATATTAAAAAAGCTGAAGAAATGTTAAGATTAAAAATAGAAGAACTTGCTCGCTCGAACTCCGAATTGGAACAGTTTGCTTACGTAGCCTCGCATGATTTACAGGAACCTCTTAGAATGATAGCGAGCTATTTGCAGCTTTTACAGCGGAAATATCAGGGCAAACTTGATGAGAAGGCTGACAAATACATTTATTTTGCAGTAGACGGCGCATCCCGCATGCAAAGCCTGATCAACGATCTCCTGGAATTCTCCCGAGTAACTACGAAAGCCGGAGAGTTCGAACTTGCAGGTTCGGAAAAGATTATTGAGACTGTATTGTCGGATTTAGAACTGGTTATAAAAGAGAAGGGGGCTACTATATCTTATGACCCTCTGCCCGAAATAGTAGCTGATAGTACCCAGATAGCTCAGGTTTTTCAAAACCTGATCAGCAATGCAATTAAATTCCGAAGCGAGGAGCCACCACAAATTCATATTTCCGCAAAACAGGAAAAGGATTACTGGCTTTTCTCAGTAAGAGATAATGGGATCGGGATTGACCCTAAATACTCGGAAAGGATTTTTGAGGTTTTTAAGAGGCTCCATAAAAGAGAAGAGTACCCGGGTACGGGAATAGGGCTTTCAATCTGTAAAAAAATTATTGAAAGGCATGGAGGCCGGATCTGGGTAGAATCCGAACCCGGGAAAGGTTCGACTTTCTATTTCACATTACCTGTTAATCCGAAAGAATTTCAAAAACCAAGCTTTAAAACATAAGAAGAATAATGTTTCTTAGTATAATACCCTATATATCTACCTGTCATCCCTTAATTAATCTCTTTACTTATACCGGTTGTATTTAAAGGGAAAAAATAAAAATAAAAATAAAATTTTGCTGAATTTTGTCGGAAGGAAATAACCTTAAAAATAAGCTGACTTAAATTTCATAATTTGATAATTCAGTTACAACAATTTAATAATTCATAATAATAATTGAAATTATTATCAAAACTGCTTGTAAAAATAATAAATATTTTAGAGAATAATGTTAAAGAATTTTATCTAAATCCAAAAGTACGGAAGTTCTAAAATGGGGACAAATATATCATCCAAACCAATAGAGATTCTGTTAATAGAAGATAGCAGGGGCGATATCGGCTTAATCGAAGAGGTTTTCGAGGAAGCAAAAATCAGAAATAACCTGTATGTTGCAGAAGACGGGGAAGAAGCAATCCTCTTTTTAAATAAAAAAGGACAATATACTGACGTTCCTCGCCCGGATATTATTCTTCTGGACCTGAATCTGCCGAAAAAGGACGGTAGGGAAGTGCTTGAAGAAGTAAAAAGAGACGATAATCTTAAAAATATCCCGATAGTGGTCCTCACAACTTCAAAAGCTGAAGAGGATGTACTCAAGTCTTATAACCTGCACGCTAATGCATATATTACCAAGCCTGTAGATTTCGATCAATTTATAAAGGTGATCAAATCCATAGAAGGATTCTGGCTTGAGGTTGTTAAGTTGCCAAAGAAATAAAAAAATAGGGAAGTATCTAATTTCATAAAATTAATGCGACCCGGAAAGAGCGATTTTGTTATGGATAAGGTCGAAATCCTGCTTTTTGAGGACAATCCTGGAGACGCAGGCCTGATTGAAGAGATGCTCGAAGAATTCGCTGACTTTCCTTATGAGCTCAAGAACACCGAAACACTCAAGGAAGGCCTGGATTACCTCAAAGAGGATCCGTATGATGTAATATTGTCAGACCTTGGGCTTCCGGATAGCGACGGCATTGACACTTTTCTTCAAATCCATGCAAAAAACTCGCAGATTCCCATTATAATTTTAACTGCCGTAAAAGATGAAAAAATTGGAATCGATGCTGTAAAAAGAGGCGCTCAGGATTATTTAGTTAAAGGAGAAGTAGACGGCAGGCTGCTGATACGCTCTATCCAGTATTCCATTGAGCGGAAAAAAGCAGAAAAAGAAATTAAAGAGAGCGAAGAGAGATACCGAATAGTCACTGAGCAGACAGGGCACCTCATATATGAGTATGATATTGGGAAAAATGAGGTTTACTGGAAAGGGGCTATAGAAAAAATCACAGGATATACCCCCGAAGAATTAACTGGCGCAGGCATGGAATTCTGGATAAATACCGTCCACCCTGAAGACCGGAATAAGGTCCTGGACCAGAAGATAAAAGGCTGTGAATACAATACGCATTCTGCTGATGAGAACGATATGAAAAATTTCCATCTGGAATACCGATTTCAGAGGAAAGATGGAAAATACATCTATATCGAAGACAATGGGGTCTGCCTTCAAAAAGGCAGTTACCTTATAAATAAGGTTTTTGGCGTAATGAAGGATATTACCGAAAGGAAAAGGGCTGAAGAAAACCTTGCAAAAATTGAAGAAGCCAGGAAAAAAGAAATTCATCACCGAATAAAAAACAATTTACAGGTAATTTCTTCCCTCCTGGATCTGCAGGCCGAAAAATTTGCAAGCTGCAAAGCGTGTGACACCTCAAAAGTCATTGAAGCCTTCAGGGAAAGTAAGAACAGGGTAATTTCCATGGCCTTAATTCATGAAGAACTCTATGGGTCAAAGGAAGTAAGTACTCTTGATTTTGCCGCATATCTGCAGAAACTTGCAACAGACCTTTTCAGGTCTTATAATGTCAGAAATTCTGGAATAAGGACAATTCTGGATGTTAAGGAAAAAACTTTTCTTGAAATTGATACTGCAGTGCCTTTAGGAATAATCCTCAATGAGCTTGTTTCGAATTCTTTAAAATACGCGTTCCAGTCTAAAAATGAAGGACAGATCCTGATTAAGCTTTGCAGAGAAGAAAAAGAAGAAAAGGAAAATATTCTTCTTGACATAAAAAAAGTGAATAATAAACAGGCAAACTACGTTTTAACGGTTGCAGATGATGGAATAGGGATTCCTGAGAGTGTTAATCCGGAAAGTTCAGAAACTCTTGGCCTTCAGTTAATCTCAATTCTTGTAGACCAGCTTGACGGAAAAATGGAGTTAAATAGAAATGGCGGTACAGAGTTCATTATAAAATTCAAAGCGTAAAAAGAAATTTAGAAAAAAAGTAGTTTAGAAAAAAGCAAATTTGGAAAAAAAATCTTTCTCCCATTAAAATTAATTAACACATTTTCACTATTTTTAAACTCTATTAAACATATATTTTAAGAGCATAGTATTATTTTTGAATATCATTAACTAATATCCTGAAAAAAGTTACCTAAATTAAAAATTCTCTGAATTTCAGGAAACCAGGCTCTTAAAACTTTCAAATTTTGAATTATAATTTTAAAAAAATCCTGAACCAACAAAGATCAGGAGTCTTCGGATAGATAGCAGGAAAGATATTGGGAATATCTTAAAATTATTGGAAATATCTTGAAATTATTTGAGGAATCTAAAAATTAAAAGTATCAGGGACTGGTCGGGCCTGAAAACAATTATATAAAGAACAGAGAAGATATACAGACATATAACGCGGGTTAAGGGTAGGGTTGAAGCTTTACAGGTCAGATTTCTGGCGCTGAGTTTCAGAATTTCAACAGAATGATGCCAATTAAAGTTGTTTTCTCTTGTTAAGAGCATATAGAATCTTAGCTGCTTATGATTTAGAATATGCCTGGAGAATATGTGGATGGAAGAAAAATTGGGGATTTTTAAGAGCGGAGTTGTTAATAGCTGCGTCACTGAAAATATTGCGTGGGGAGCACATTTCTGTCTGTTCTATAATATAAGAGATAATTTATACGAGATTATTGCTCAGTATTTCAAAGCAGGCCTCGAAAATTCCGAATTTTGCGTATGGATTTTGCCTGAACATATTGATGCCAGAGAGGCAAAGCAGGCCCTCGGGAAAATTATTCCTGACTTTGACGCTTGTGTTGAAAAAAATCAAATTGAAATTCTTTCTTCTGTTTCCTGGAGTGAAAAAAACAGAAATTCTAACCTGAAGAAGAGCTCAGGCTTCGGGATTGAAAAGCTTAAGGATAGTTTTAGCAGGAATTTTTCCGGCCTGAGACTGGTCCAGGACATGGTCCGATCAAAGGAAGAAGGAAAAGAAAAGGGAAAGGACTCTTTTATCGCTTACGAAAAAAACCTTGATAATCTTATTTTTTCGAGTCAGGTAAGGTCATTGTGTACTTATTCTCTTGAGAAATACAATTCAACCGAGATTTTTGACATAATTGCTGCCCATGAATTCTCTTTAATTCGAAAAGAGGGGAATTGGGAATGCATTGGAATTTCTAAGGGACGGAATATAGCAGAATTCGAAGAGAATAAGCAGAATAAACAGGCTGAAGAGATCCTGCGCGAAAGCGAGGAACGTTTCCGACTCCTTATAGAAACTGTTGCACAGGCGGTCTGGGAAACAAATGCTGAAGGGGAGGCTGTGACTGATTCTCCCTCCTGGAGAGCTTACACAGGGCAAACTCTCGAAGAATGGCTTGGATACGGATGGGCGAATGCTGTACATCCTGATGACCGGGAGTATGCAGAAAGGCAGTGGGGGGAGGCTGTTACTGCAAATAGAAACGTTAATGCCGAATTCCGGCTCAAAAATCCATCCGGGGAATGGAGGTGGACAAATGTTCTTGCTGCACCGATTCGTGACTATGAAGGCAGGGTCTCTAAATGGGTCGGGATGAATATCGACATCACGGAGCGCAAGCGAGCTGAGGAAATGCTGCGAAAAAGCGAAGAGCAGCAGGCATACCTGCTCAAGCTTAGCGACGCTTTAAAGGACCTGAATGATCCGGAAGAAATACAGTCCGCGGCCTCACGTGTGCTTGGCGAGCATATCCATGCAGACCGCGTCCCATATGCCCATGTAATAAATGAGCAGGAAGTCGTCATTACTGTAGACTACGTAAATGGCGTATCTTCAATTGCAGGCACTCTGCACACTTCGGATTTCAGTCCAATGATTACAGATGCTTATAAACAGGGCAGGTGGGTCATTTTTAATGATATTTCAACCGATCCCAGATTTACACAGGCTGAACGTGAGGCTTATAAAGCTATTAACGTTGTGTCGAATGCCAGCCTGGGTCTGGTTAAAGACGGCAAATGGGTAGCAACCTTTGGCGCACATAGTGCAAAACCCCGAGTATGGACAGAATTTGAACTAAAGCTCATATCTGAAACAGCTGAGAGAATATGGGGGGCTTTTGAACGTGCCCTCGCCGAAGAGGCTTTGCAGGAGAGCGAAGAAAAATACAGGCAGATAGTAGAAACCGCACAGGAAGGAATCTGGTTAATTAACGGGAATGATGAAACTGTTTTTGTCAACCGGAAACTCACAGAATTGTTTGGCTACAGTCCGGAAGAGATGCTTGGCCAGTCCCCACAAAAGTTTATGGCCCCGGAATTTCACTTTCTGGCTAAAGAAAAGCTGAGCGAACATGTGCAGGGAATTAACCATATAATGGACTACAGGTTCATCCGAAAAGATGGCTCTGATCTCTGGTGCATCCTTTCTTCCAGTTCGTTATTAGATGAGCAGGGAAAATATGCAGGCTCCCTTGCAATGCTTACGGACATCACAGCGCGCAAAAAGGTTGAAAAAGCACTTCAGCAGTCCGAATTTCGATATCGCACTCTGTTCAGTTCAATTGATGAAGGCTTTTGCATTATAGAGGTGCTTTTCAATGAAAGCAAAAAGCCGGTAGATTACAGGTTTCTTGAAACAAACCCGGCTTTCGAGAAACAGACAGGACTTATCAATGCTACAGGTAAAAGAATGCGTAAACTTGCTCCAGGACACGAAGAACACTGGTTTGAAACTTACGGCCAGATTGCTTTGACTGGACAACCTGCCCGCTTCCAGAATAGAGCTGAACAGCTCCACCGCTGGTACGATGTATATGCTTTTCGTTATGAGGAACCGGAAAAACGGCAGGTAGCTATTCTTTTTAATGACATAACTAAAAGTAAACAGACTGAGGAGACCCTGCGAGAAAGGGAAAACCAGCTCGCTGCTTTTCTGGAGCAGATCCCTGTAGGGCTTGGGCTTTTTAATACTCAGGGCCGCTGGGTATTAAAAAATAAAATATTCCAGCAGTTTGTAAGTGATGTTATTCCCTCTCAAGACCCTGAAAACGGCTGGCGCTGGAAAGCCTGGGGGCCTGATGGGCGCTTACTTGAAAAATCCGAATGGCCCGGGGCAAGAGCGCTTCAAGGCGAAAAAGTAGACTGGCTGGATATGCTTTACACGACTGATGAGGGCCTTGAAATCTGGACCCGGGTAAGCTCGGTTCCTTTCCGAAATCAGGCTGGGGAAATCAAGGGAGTAATCAGTATTATTCAGGATATCGACAAGCAAAAAAGAGTCGAACAAGCCCTGCAGAGAAGCGAGACCAGGCTTCGGAAACTGTATGAATCCGGCCTGATAGGAGTGATTTACTTTACCCTTGAAGGTCAGATAATTGATGCCAATGATAAATATCTGGAAATGGTAGGATATACCCGTGAGGATCTGAAAGCCCAGCGGATTAACTGGAAAGAAATGACCCCGCCTGAATACGAGGCCCTCGATGAGTACGCTGTCAACGAATTGAGAACCACAGGCGTGGATACGCCCTATGAAAAAGAATACATCCGTAAGGACGGCTCCAGGGTGCCTATTATTATAGGCGCGGCCATGACTGATGAGGCCTGTTCCCAGGGGATAGCTTTTGTCCTTGATATTATGGAACGCAAACAGGAAGAGCACACAATACGCAGATACTATAACAAACTTGAAGCGATTAACAAGGTATTTGCCAGTGCAGTCCAGGCAGACACTGAAGAAGATCTCGGAAATGCATGTTTATCTGTGGCTTTGAAGCTTACTGACAGCCAGGTCGGTTTTATTGCGGAAATCGGGACAGATGGACTCCTGCACGAGATTGCAATTAGCAACATGGGATGGGATCAGTGTCTTATGTATGACCGAGCAGGACACCGTAACATGGCTGAAAACTTTGGCCTGCAAGGTCTGTACGGAAGTGTTATCCGCAGCGGAAAAAGCTTTTTTACCAATAATCCGCCTTCACACCCTGACAGCATAGGGCTTCCAGAGGGGCATCCTCCCCTGACCTCTTTTCTGGGAGTTCCTTTTATTCTCAATGGGAAAGCAAAAGGGATACTTGCAGTTGTAAACCGGGAAGGAGGGTATACCCGGGAACAGCAGGAAGATCTCGAAGATATTGCTCCCGCGGTAATGCAGGCTCTTGAGAAAAGAAAGGCAGAAAAAGAACGCGAACAGGCCCAGCAGGCCCTTAAAGAGGCATATGAAAATGCAGAAGAAAAAGTAAAAACCCGTACTTCCGAACTTGAAAGAGCCTATAACTCCTTAAAGGAGAATGAAAGACGACTCTCAGAAGCTCAGAGGATGGCTCATATAGGGTACTGGGATTGGGACATTTTAAACGATAAATTATACTGGTCTGAAGAAATGTACAGGATTTTCGGGCTTGCCCCTCAGGGGTTCGGAGCAAATTACGGTACATTTTTAAATTCTGTACATCCTGAAGACAGAGCCTTTGTAGATAATGCTGTAAAAAAAGCCCTTACAGGCATGCCTTTTGCTGTTGATTACAGGATACTAACCCCGGCAGAAGGAGAGGAACGCATTGTATTTGCCCAGGGAAAAGTTTTCTTTAATAATAAAAACGATCCTGTGCTCATGAGAGGTACGGTTCAGGACATTACCGAGAAGAGAGAAGCAGAAAAAGCCTTTTTAAATTCGGTTGCAGCCCGGAAAAAAGAGATCCATCACAGGATTAAGAATAATTTGCAGGTAATCTCCTCTCTCCTGGACCTTCAGGCGGAAAAGTTCGCAAATAAGGAATGCCTGGACAATTCAGAGATCTTTGAAGCGTTCAGAGAAAGCCAGGAGAGGGTAGCTTCAATTGCCCTCATTCATGAAGAACTCCATGAAGGCGGAGGAAATGACACCCTGAACTTCTCCCAATACCTTGAAAAGCTAACCGAACACCTCTTTAAGACTTACAGGTTTGGAAAAGCTGATATTTGCCTGAATATGGACCTTCAGGAAGACATTTTCTTTGATATGGACACCGCAGTCCCCCTGGGGATAATTGTAAACGAACTTGTTTCAAATTCCTTAAAATATGCATTTTCGGGAAAAAAGGAAGGAGAAATCCGGATCACGCTTTACAGGGAAGAAGAGGAAGACTGTGAGGAGAACAGGATTAAAAGAATAAATCAGGAGTTTAAGAGCCCTGAAAGAAGTATGCGATATAAATTAATAGTCTCGGACAACGGAATTGGGATTCCGGAATCAATCAATCTGGAAGACTCCAATACCCTTGGTATCCAGTTAGTGACCATCCTTGTAGACCAGCTAGACGGCGAACTTGAGTTAAACAGAGAGTCAGGAACTGAATTTATAATAAGCGTTCCCGTAACCAAAAAATATTGAAATAATAAAATATCAAAATATAAAGTATTAAATATAAAATATATAGTATGAAATACATATTATAAAATTTATAATATAAATCTTAATACAGATGATATGAAATATGCAATGCAAAATGTGCAATATAAAAATATGAAGTATATAATCTCAAATTTAAGAATTTTAAGAATTAAACGCCCTTCTCTTAAAACCTATTTGTCTTCCAGAGCCTTTCTGGATTCTTTATAAAAAATGGAAAAATGAAAAAAATATAAAGAAAGTAAAGATTTCCCGAAAGATTTTCAGAACTTTAATTCTGGTATCAAGATAAAAATAAATATTATCAAAGAACTAAATGCTTCCTGTAAAAGGAATTGTTAAAAAGAAAAAACGGCTGGTGTATACCTTAATGCCCCGCAAAATATTGAAAAACTCTATTTAAAAATAAACTTGAGGAAATTAAGGTATTTACGAGAAGGTGTGGAATGGAAGAAAAATTAAGGAATTCTGGGCTTGATTTTATAGAAGATGTACCCTGGGGGACGCATTTCTGCTTATTTCACCAGACAGAAAAAGACCTGATTGATATTATTAGCCTTTATTTCAAAGCAGGCCTGAAAGCTAATGAACTCTGCATATGGGCCATACCTGAGCCTTTTGAAGTGGAAGAAGCTATCAAAAGGCTAAAAGAAGCCATTCCTGATTTTGACCTTTATCTGGAAAAAAAGCAAGTTGAAATTATTCCTTATTCAGGCTGCTATATAAAAAACGATATTTTCGACCCCGAGACAGCCTTAAACTACTGGACTGATACCCTTTCCCGGGCCTTTGAGAAAGGATATTCCGGCTTAAGGCTGGCTGAAGACAGGTACTGGCTAGAAAAAGAAAATTCAGGCGACTGCGCAATTTATGAAAAAAAGATGAATTCTTTTATCGGCAAGCATAAGATGATGGCTCTTTGCCCTTATTCTCTGAATATATGTGATCCTAATATAATTATTTATGCCGTTTCAAACCACCAGATTACTCTGATCCAGAAGGAAGGAAAGTGGGAAAAGATAGAGAATTATGGGTGGGAAGATACCGAAAAAGAACTTTATGAAAGTGAGGAGCGGTATAAAGCCTTTTTTGAAAGCAGTATTGACGCCGTGCTTCTAACCTCCCCTGAAGGAACCATTTACGCAGCCAACCCTGAAGCCTGCAGGGTTTTTGGGATGTCAGAGGAAGAAATCACCAGGACAGGTCGAAGTGGAATTATAGATTTATCCGACCCAAGACTTCGACCTGCCCTGGAGGAAAGGGAAAGAACAGGGAAATTTAAAGGCGAACTCAATTTTAAGCGAAAAGACGGCACAATTTTTCCAGGCGAAGTTTCAAGTGCCCTTTTTACCGACAAGAAAGGTCAGATAAGGACTGCCATGGTTATCAGGGACGTTACTGAGCGCAAAAATGCCGAAAAAGCCCTGCAGTTGAGTGAGGAAAGGTACAGGCTTTTATTTAATACAATGAGTGAGGGTATTCTTTTTGGAGAAGTTATTCTTGATGAAGCAGGAAAGCCCATCGATTTCCTCTGTCTTGATATTAACCCGGCCTTTGAGACCCAGACAGGACTTACTCGCAGAAAGGTAATAGGCAGGAAAATTCGGCAGGTGCTGCCGAATGTTGAGTCCTCCTGGATAGAAAGGTATGCAGAAACCGCACTTACAGGAAAACCTGCTCATTTTACGGATTATAACCAGGACCTCGGGCACTGGTATGAAGTTTATACATTCAGTCCTGCAAAAGGGCAGTTCTATTCTGTCTTTTTCAATATAACAGAACGCAGGAAAGCAGAAGAGGCGCTTCGCGAGAGCGAGAAAAAATACCGCACCCTTTTTGAGACCATGCAGGAAGCTTTTTTCATAGCTGATATAATCACGAATGAAAAGGGAGAACCTGTCGATTATCGCATTATTGAAGCTAATAAATCATTTGAAATCCAGACAGGGGTACCATTAAACAAAGCCATTGGCAGTACTACCCTGGAATTATATCCGGACCTCGATCCCTGCTGGATTCGGACTTATGGGCATGTAGCTCTTACGGGTATACCTGTACATTTTGAGCATTACGTCGACATACAGGACCGTTACTATGAAGCCTCAGCATATCAGGTCAGGCCTGGCAGGTTTGCTGCTATCTTTCTTGACGTTACTTCCCGGAAACATGCTGAAGAAATTTTAATTAAAAGCGAAAATGAATTCAGGACCCTAGCTGAAAATTCTCCTGATATAATTCTCAGGTTTGACAGGGAAAATCGGCATATTTATGCTAACCCTGAAGCTGTAAATACCTATGGGATTTCAAAGGAAGAAATTAAAGGAAAAACTCATTTTGAACTGGGAAGAAAACCCGAACAGGTCGAACTCTGGGAAAAATGCCATAAAAAGGTATTTGCTACAGGAAAACCCCAGACAATAGAGTTCTATTATAAATCCTCTCGGGGAAAAGAATACTATTTCGATACAAAGATAGTGCCTGAATTTGTTGAAGATAAAGTGGCTTCCATCCTTGTCATTTCCCGGGATATTACGGCTGCAAAGAAAGCCGAAGCTAAACTGAAAGAAACCCTTGATAATCTGGAAAATATAGTCCAGAAGCGCACAGCCGAGCTTGAAAATGCTTATATTTCCTTAAAAGAAAGCAAAGAGAGGCTTGCTGAAGCCCAGAGGATAGCGCATATCGGGAACTGGGAAAGAAACCTTGCAACCGGGGAAATCTACTGGTCTGAAGAAATGTACAGGATTTTCGGATTGGACTCCAGAGAATTCAGGACAAATTATGATATATTTTTAAACCACATTCATCCTGAAGATAAGGCTTATGTGAATACAGCAGTCAAAGGAGCATTAAAAGGAAAGTCTTTTGATATTGATTACAGAATTATGCGGGCTGATGGGGAAGAGCGGATAATCCATGCCCGGGGAGAGGCTATTTTCGACAATAAAAAGCTCCCCGTCTTAATCAGGGGGACAGCTCAGGATATTACAGTGCGGAAAAAAGCCGAAGAGAAAACTCAGAACCTGGCAAATATTGTGGAGTTTTCAAATGACGCTATTGTAACTAAATCCCTTAAAGGACTTATTACGAGCTGGAATAGGGGTGCAGAGCAAATTTACGGCTATTCGGCAGAAGAAATTCTTGGAAAGCCAATATCTATCCTGGAACCTCCTGAATTTGCCGGGGAAATCGAAAAGTTAACTGATCGGATCAAATATAAAGAGAGCGTCCAGCAGTACGAGACTGTACGCTTAAGAAAGGACGGGCAAAAAATTCCTGTATCAATAACCCTTTCTCCGGTCTTTAACAGCTATGGGGAATTTATTGCAGTCTCGGTTATTTCCAGGGATATTACAAAAAGGAAAAAAGCCGAAGAAGCCCTGGCAAAAATAGAGGCTGGCCGCCTTAAAGAAATTCACCACCGGATTAAAAATAACCTCCAGGTAATATCCTCTCTCCTTGACCTTGAAGTCGGAAAGTTCGATTCCAGGGGATGTATAAAAAACTCAGAAGTTCTCGAGGCCTTCAGGGAGAGTCAGGACAGAGTAATTTCAATCGCCCTTATTCACGAGGAACTATATGAGGGAGACGGCGCCGAAACTCTGAATTTCTCTCTCTATTTACAAAGACTCGCCGAAAACCTTTTCCAGACCTATAAGCTTGGGAATTCCCGTGACATAAACCTGAATATGGAACTTGCGGAAAATATTTTATTTGATATGGATACTGCAGTTCCTTTAGGCTTAATAGTTAACGAGCTCGTTTCAAACTCCTTGAAACACGCTTTTCCGGAAAAACGAAAAGGAGAAATTCAGATTAAACTCTGCAAAAGCGAAAAACCGCAAAAAAATTGTTTTGAAAATGATGGAACCGAAAAAGATGCAGCAGAAAACCCAGGATTAGAAAGGGGCATAATGGAAAACATCGGGATAAGCAATAATGGAATAATCGAGGACGATCGGGAAGCAAATAAGGGAATAAAGGACACCGGAATAGGAAATTCTGGAGTTGAAGACTCTAAAATAAAAGGCGGCAGAATAGAAAACAATGGAATAGAAAACGGAATTATTGAAAACAAAAAGAAGGGACTTACACGTACTACCTATTGTTTAAGTGTGTCAGATAACGGAATAGGGATTCCGGAAACTTTTGATTTTGAAAATTCCGATACCCTTGGAATCCAGTTAATTACGCTTCTGGTAAATCAGCTCGATGGAGAGCTTGAATTAAAAAGGGGTCGGGGAACGGAATTTATTATGGAATTTACAGTTCAGCAAAAACATTAAAGGCTTTTAAAACAGAATTAGAGCTAAACTTTCCCAGTGTAGTTTTTTAATCCCTCTAAAACACGAAAGAGTATGCAAAACAATACAAAATTATATGAACTATTAAAAACTATTCGAAACAAAGCAACTCTTATCTGGAGCTCATTTTGTATTCTTTTGTTTTTACTTTGCCCTGGTTTTTTGATTTTATTGAATGTTTAAGCGCTTCTGAAAAACTAAACTTTCATTCTAAAAACCTGATAAACAGAAGTTATAAAAAATTTTTTATCATATAATAGCTAGTTTTATAAGTTAACCTATATTCAATCAAAAATTGAATTAATTTTTTAGAGATTAAGGGTTTCTTAAAGCCGATTTAATTTTGAATGGCCCCTTCACTTTTAGTAAAATATATTTATGTAAAATAAGTACTCTAACTATCGTATTTCCAACCCGAAATGATGCAGCACTTATTCGGGACAAGTAAATGGACTGTCTGTGGAGAATTTATCATGAAAGAACCGAAAAACTCCGGATTTCATATCCTTGAAAATATACCCTGGGCAGCACATTTCTGCGAGTTTTACCAGATGAAAGAGGACTTAAAGGAAACGCTTGTTCCTTATTTTAAAATCGGCCTTGAAAATTCCGAGCTCTGTATCTGGGTTACTTCAAGCCTTCCTGAAGTTAAAGAAGCAAAAGAAATGCTTAAAGAAGCAGTCCCTGCCCTTGAGCTCCATCTGGAAAAAGGACAGATGAAAATTATAAATTATACTGATTTTTATTCAAAAGAGAGAAATCCAGATCCTGAAAGCACTTTAAACGTGTTAAATGAAATAATTAACCTGCCAGAAAAAAACCAATATAAAGGCTTGAGGCTGGCTCAGGACTTTTACAGGCCAGGAAATGAACTTTCTGGTTGTTTTAATCCTGATTATTTCAATCCTCATTATTTTAATAATGGATTAGATGACTGTTTAAATGAAAATCTAATTGATTATGAAAAATGGATCGAATCCTTAAACGAAAAACTCCCCATAAAAGAATTCCCTATAAAAATCCTGTGTGCTTACCCACTTGAGAAATGCAGCAGTGCGGATCTTGTTGAAATCACTTCTAAACACCAGTTTGCTTTAATTAAAAGAAACGGTGAATGGAAAAAGATAGAAAACTCTGCAAAAAGCAGGCTTGAAGAAACAAAAGAAGTAGAAAAGACTCTCGATGAAACTCAGAGACGCTATAGGATGCTTTTTTCAAATATGTCCGAGGCTTTTTTGCTTGCAGAAATTATTTGTGACAGGAATGGCAGGCCTTATGACTATCGTTACCTTGAGATGAACCCTGCTTTCGAACTGCATACAGGTGTAAAAAGAGAAAAAGTAGCAGGAAAGACCCTGAGAGAGGTTTCCCAGAATTTTGAACCTCATATTATAGAAAAATTGGGAAAAGTTGCCCTTTCCGGAAAATCAGCCCACTTTGAGGTTTTTATCCAGGCTGTGGACAGGTATTTTGAAATTTATGCTTTCAGTCCTGAAAAAGGGAGATTTGCTGCAATTTTCAGGGATACCACAGGGCGCAAACAGGCTGATGAAGAGATAATAAAGCAAGCTCAATTGCTTAACCTGAGCTATGCTGCCATCCTTATTCGAGACACTCTGGATAGAATTACATACTGGAACAAAGGGGCAGAAGAAATCTACGGCTATTCAAAAGAAGAAGCTTTAGGCTGCAGACCGTATGAACTGTTGAAGACGGAATTCCCCCAATCTTTAGAAAAGATATTTGAAATTCTTTACCTCGAAGGCCGCTGGACAGGCGAACTTGTCCATACCCGAAAAGATGGGCGGAAGATTACAGTAGCCACTCGCTGGGTACTGGATAAGGATCCCAGGGGCAACCTCGTTTCAATTCTGGAGGCTAATAATGACATCACCGGCATCAAAAAAGCCCAGAAAGCAGTAGAAGTAGAACGTTCCAGGCTGCAGGCTATTTTAGAAAATATCCCGGTAGCGGTCGGAGAAACCGACGCTAATGGCGGAGTTATGCTGGACAATGGCATTCTGGATTTGATCTGGGGAGGAGAACAGAAAATTAGCTCGGTATCGGACTATAAAGAATTTAAAGCCTGGTGGCCTGAGACAGGAAAAAGAGTTGAGCCCGAAGAATGGCCTGCAGCCCGTGCCCTTAAGGGAGAGGCTTCGACTGCCACCTTCAATGTCGAAAAGTTTGACGGGTCAAGAGGAACAATAATTGTGTCTGCAACTCCAATAAAAGACGAGTATGGGAAAGTGGTCAGTACTATCTGGATCAACCAGGACATTACCGAGCATAAAAGAGCTGAACAGGAACTGCGTAAGAGTGAAATGCTCTACAGGGCAATTGCCAGAAATTTCCCTAACGGAACTGTATATGTCTTTGATAAGAATCTTCGCTTCGTTATAGTTGAAGGTGAGGCTCTCGGACGCATTGGCTGGAGTCGAGAAGAACTGGAAGGCAAATCTGTCTATGACCTGGACGAAGCTACACAGAGGATAATAGAACCTCGCTATCGAAGTGTACTTGCAGGCCAATCCCTGATTTTTGAGACTGCCTATCGAAATAAAGTCATGTTGTCGCAATATGTGCCCATTCGCAATGACAAAGGAGAGATTTTTGCAGGCCTGGTTGTCGGGCTGGATATTACAGGGCGCAAACAGGCTGAAGAGGAATTAAGAATTAGCCGTGAGCAATTACAGCATGCAAATGATCTTCTTTCAGGCATTATAGAAAGCACCTCGGATATAATCGCGGCATTTAACCCTGATTTCCAGTATATTGCTTTTAACAGGGCCTACCAGAAAAATTTCCAGTTTATTTTCGGGATGGACATAAAAGTTGGTGAGAGTATAGTCGACAGGCTTGCTCGCTTTCCTGAGGACAGGAATAACGCCATATTACTTTTAAAGCGGGCGCTTCAAGGCGAAACAGTCTTTGTTACCGAAGAATTTGGAAGTCCTGAGAGGTCAAGAAGGCTTTATGAGTTGCTGATTAGTCCCATCTGGAATTCAGACGGCCGGATTGTAGGGGCAGCTCATATAGGAAGAGATGCGACAAATCGGATTAAAGCTCAGGAGGCTCTGCGCGAAATTGAGGCCAGGCGAAAAGTCACTGAAGCTGTTGAGGCTGAACGCCAGAGGCTCTTTGACGTGCTTGAGACCCTGCCTGCCATGATCTGTCTTTTAACCCCTGACTATCAAGTGATTTTTGCTAATCGTACTTTCCGCGAAAGGTTCGGAGAACCTAGAGAAAAGCCCTGTTATGAGTGTTGTTACGGTTTTTCAAAACCCTGTGATTTCTGTGAACCGTATAAAGTGCTTCAAACCGGAAAACCCCTTCATTGGGAACTTAACAACCCTGACGGAACTGTGACCGATGCTTACGTTTTTCCATTCACTGATATCGACGGCTCTCCTCTGATCCTTGAGATGGGCACAGATATTACGGAGCGTAAAAGAACCGAAGAGTTTCTGGCAAACCTGGAAATTGCCCGCCAGAAAGAGATCCATCACAGGATTAAAAATAATTTACAGGTGATCTCTTCTTTACTTGATCTTCAGGCTGAGAAGTTTTATAACAGAAAATATGTAAGGAATTCGGAAGTCCTTGAGGCCTTCAGAGAAAGCCAGAACAGGGTAATTTCAGTTGCTCTTATCCATGAAGAGTTGCATACCGGAGGGGAAACTAATAAACTGAATTTTTCCCTGTACCTGCAGAAACTTATTGCAGGCCTTCTCCAGACTTACAGGCTCGGAAATGTTGAAATTAATTTGAATATCGACCTTGAAAAAAATATTCTCTTTGATATGGACACTGCGGTTCCGTTAGGAATGATAGTTAACGAACTTGTTTCCAATTCTTTAAAGTACGCGTTTCCACGTATGGAAAAAGGAGAAATCCAGATTAAATTCTTCAGCCGGAAAGCCAGCCCCGACTTAAAAAGCGAGAGTTCGAGTGAGAATAAAGAAAAGCTTACAGAAAAAGAAACTGAAGAGGTCCCCTACACTTTAATAGTCTCAGATAACGGAGTTGGAATTCCTGAAAATCTCGATTTTGAAAATTCAGATACTCTGGGGCTGCAGTTAGTAAATATCCTGGTAGATCAGCTCAGTGGAACTGTTGAGTTAAAAAAGGACAAGGGAACGGAATTTGTTATAAAATTTAACACTGTAGAAAAAAAAGTGATAAAAACAAAAATGAAAAATAGTAAAATCTTCAAATGTATGTTTTCATTCCTGCCGGGATAAAAAATAGCGGTGATTAACATAAGCGAAATTATAGAGTGCAAAAAAGATCAGGAGATCCCTTTCGAGAGCGAAGAAAAAACCCAGTACTACAGGCTCTTTGAAAATATGCGGGAAGGCTTCTTTATAGCTGACATTATAACTGATAAAGCAGGAGAGCCAGTTAATTACCGTTTTATCGAGGCAAACAAAGCTTTTGAAGCCCAGATAGGGCTTCCGCTGGAAAAATTTATTGGCAGGACTGCACAGGAGATATACCCAAATCTGGACAGGTTCTGGATCCAGACTTTCGGGCAGGTAGCTCTTACAGGCAAACCTGCTCATTTCGATCATTACGAAAAAACTTACGGGCTCCACTATGGAATCATAACATACCGGATAAAGCCAGGCAGATTTGCTGCCCTTTTTATGGATATTACTGATCAGAAGAAGGCTGAAGAAAAACTGAAAAAAAGTGAAAACGAGTTCCGTACTCTGGCTGAAAATTCTCCTGATTTTATTGTCCGGTTCGACAGGCAAAAACGCCATATATATATCAATCCTGCAGGGGCTGAACCTTATGGGCTCTGTCCGGAAGAAATAATAGGGAAAACTTTCAGGGACCTGGGAGCAAAACCTGATGAGGCAAATTACTGGGAAGAAAAATACGAAAAAGTCTTTGTCACAGGAAAACCTGAAAAAGTAGAATACGAGTTCAGATCCAATCAGGGAGAAAAATATTATTTTGATACGAAGATAATCCCGGAATTTGTTGACGGCAAAGTTAATTCTATCCTTGTAATTACCCGGGATATCAAAGATCTGAAGAAAGCGGAAGCCATATTAAAATATACCCTCAACAACCTGGAAAACCTTGTAAAAGAACGCACAGCAGAGCTTCAAATCGCATATAAGTCCCTGAAAGAAAGCGAGGAAAGGTATCGAATTGTTGTAGAACAGACAGGGCACCTGGTATACGATTATGATTTACAGGGCGATAAAGGGACCTGGACAGGAGCAATAGAAGAAATTACAGGCTATACCCCTGACGAGTTTCAGAAATTTGACAGGCTGCCCTGGATCGAAAATGTCCATCCTGAGGACAGAGAGCAGCTAGTAAAAAATATCCGTGAAGCAAGAAAATTCGGAAAAGCTTTCCGAGAAGAGTTTCGGTTCAGAAAAAAAGATGGGAGCTATATTTATCTCGAAGACAGCGGGATTGTCCTTCTTGATGAAAAAGGTAATGCATACAGGTCGCTTGGAGTAAATAAAGATATTACTGAGCAAAAAATTGCTCAACAAAAAGAACAGGTTATGGAAACAGCTTTTACTGCCTGAGGATATGGACATCTTTCTTGAAAATGAAAAAAAAGCCCTGAATGCTCATGAGGATTATCAGGGAGAGTTTGACTACAGAATAAGAGCCAGGGATGGAAAAACAAAATGGGTACACGAAATCCACCAGAAAATTCTCGGAGAAGATGAAAAGCCCCTGTATACAGGCATAATCTATGATATCACTGAGAAAAAAGAAGCTGAAGAAGCCCTTGCAAAAGCCGAGGAAGCCTGGATAAGAGAAATCCACCATCGCATTAAAAACAATTTGCAGGTCATTTCCTCGCTTCTTGACCTTCAGGCAGAAACTTTCTCTAACCTTGAGACCTGCAAAACTCCGGATGTCATAGAAGCCTTTGCAGAAAGCCAGAATAGGGTAATTTCCATGGCTCTTATCCATGAAGAGCTTTACAAAAGCAAAGGAATGGATTCCCTGGATTTCTCGGATTATCTTCAGAAGCTTACCAGAGAGCTTTTCCATTCCTACAACCTCAGAAATGAGGGTATTAAGCTGAAGATGGAACTTGAACAGGCTTATCTTGGCATGGATACCGCGATTCCTCTCGGCATAATTGTAAATGAGCTTGTCTCAAATTCCTTGAAACATGCCTTCCCTGGAAAAGAGAAAGGAGAAATTTCAATATGTTTAAAACAGGTGAAAAATTCTGTTTTAGCTGTAGATAAAGAAAACTTAAAAGGAATCTCAGGTTGCAATAATGAAACCTCAGATAAGAGCTCGGACGCAGGGAACACATATAACAAAGATGATTTTCATTATCTCCTTAAAGTAACTAACACCGGAAAAAGCATTCCCGAAGAAATTGATTTTCAGAATGCCGACTCTCTTGGGTTCCAGCTTGTAAATATCCTTGTGGAACAGATAGACGGCTGTGTAGAGCTTGAAAAAGAAAAAAGGACAGAATTTACGATCTGGTTTAAAAATATAGATAAATATGTAGATAAGTGAACTGTTTTTGGTTTGAAATTTTTAAATTAAAAAATTAATCCGGCATTAAATGAAACCCGGCATTAAATAGAATCCAGTATAAAATAAAAGAATCAAAAAAAAGAATTCCACTAAAAAAGCAGCAGGCGAGTGTCCTGAACAATTATGCACCATGCAATTAAATTGTATGCTGGCTTTGAAATTTACCATTCGAAACAATTATTTTCCCGAGAACAATTTTTTACAGAATTAATTTAAAATAACTAATAGTATAATGTTATATCTGGAGTTGGGAAATGGTCGGGGAGTGAGGTGGGGTTTTCTACCACACAATAATTGCCTGGGGTCACTGATCCTTCTTCGGACTGAAATTGCTTGGGGGAGCAAAGTAAAACCGAAGACTGTATTGGGGGATGCAGCGAGATACAGTGTCTCCGGGCTTCATACAAAATTTTTTTTCTGCTGTTTTTGTCACTTTACTTTCAATTTTACTATTTTACTTTTACTTTCACTTTCACTTGCCTTTGTCTTTATTCGCATAATTTTACCTGAATTTCCGATTTTTGATACTACTCTGATTTGGGATTACCTGCATTTCGGGTTTTTATTTTTGCATTCTCAAACTGTGTTTATGCCCGGTTCTCATACTCGCTTTTTATTTCTGAATTTACTATTCTGGCTAATTTGCCGTTCTAACTGATTTGTTTTCCTCAAAAATAACTTTTAAACTTTTAAATTTATAAAGATACGTTCAGATTTTTCCAAATTAAATCTACAAAAATAATTATTTTATAGACTTTCCTACATAAAATCATATAATATTAAATCATATGAATATTAAGGAAAATACTCATCAGGTAACAGGTTTAGAATAGTAAGAATTTAAATTTATCAATAAATCTGTAACTTTAGTAAAAGAAGATTTTTAAGGCTTTTTCATGGCTTTTACCAGGGCATCCGGAGAAAATTTTAAAAATGACACTCGAGCTTCTGGAATTGATATTCTCGGAAATTTGCCCTGGGGGACGCATCTTTGCCTGTTTTACCAGACAAAAGAAGATTTAATGGACATAGTTATTCCTTATTTTAAATCCGGAATTGAAAATAGTGAGTTTTGTATCTGGGTCGTATCTGAACCTTTGAGCTTAGAAGAAACAACAAAAGCCCTTAAACAGGCGATTCCTGATTATCATACTTATCTAAAGAAAGGACAAATGGAAATTATTCCCTCTATCAGCGGATACGTAAAAAATGAGAATTTTGATCCTCAGAGAGTTTTAAAAAACTGGATTGAGAAAATCAATTCAGTTCTTGAACATGGATTTGACGGCTTGCGCTTTAGCGGAAACTCTTTCTGGCTTGAGACATTCTGGGAGGACATAGTCCGTTATGAAGAAAAAGTGGATACTGTTATCGGAAAATATCGTACTATAGCCCTATGCAGTTATCCTCTTGGAAAGTGTGATGCGGTCAGGACTGCCAAGATCGTTTCCAATCATCAGTTTGCTCTGATTAAAAACGAAGGGACATGGGAAAAAATAGAGAATTCCGGAAGGAGAAGGGCTGAGAAAGCCGAAAGTAAGCTTCAAGGAGCTCTGGAAAGCCTGGAGGGAAAAATTAAAGCCCGCACATCTGAGCTTGAAAATGCCAATAAGTCCTTACAGGAAAATGAGAGAAGGCTTGCTGAGGCTCAAAAAATAGCCCATGTCGGGAGCTGGGACTGGAACCTCTTAACCGGAGAGATCTACTGGTCTGAAGAGCTTTTCAGAATTCTGGGACTTTTTCCTAAAAAACCGACTTTAACTTTCAGAGAGGCTCTGAAGTATATTCACCCAAGGGACAGGGCCTTTGTAAAGAATGCCATTAAAAAAGCCCTGGATAGAGAACCTTTTCAAATTGATTATAGAATTTTTTCGCTCGATGGAAAAGCCCGCACAGTCCATACTCAGGGCGATGTCATTTTTAACGAGAATAATATCCCTGTCCGATTTAGAGGGACAATCCAGGATATTACAGAACGCAAGAGGGCAGAAAAAGCTTTTGAAAGAATGCAGGAAATGCATATAAGGGAAATTCATCACAGGATTAAGAATAATTTGCAGGTGATCTCTTCCCTTCTCAGCCTGCAGGCCGAAAAATTCGGGAGTGAAGATGTGCTTGAAGCCTTCAAAGAAAGCCAGAACCGTATTTCTTCAATGACTCTGATTCATGAAGAACTATATAAAGGCGACAAAACCGATACTCTGGATTTTGCGGATTATCTTCAAAAACTAGCCGGAAATCTTCTTTCCTCATACAGCCTTCAAAATGGGAAAATTAACCTGAAGCTGGACCTTGAAAAGATATATCTTGATATGGATATAGCAATCCCTTTAGGGATTATTGTTAACGAACTGATTTCAAATTCTCTCAAACATGCTTTTCCTAACGGAAAAGAAGGAGAAATCAGTATAGTACTAAAGAGGATATTGAAACAAGCGGATGGTTTACCCCTGGATAAAAAAAATTCGGAATCGAAAAATATCAGCAAAGCCTCTGAAAAGTTCCACTATATATTAAAGGTGAAAGATAACGGAAAAGGAATGCCTGAAGAATTGGATTTTCAGAATACGAATTCCCTCGGGTTTCAGCTTGTAAATATTCTCGTTGATCAGATAGACGGCTGTGTTGAACTCAAAAGAGACGAGGGAACAGAATTCGTAATCAGGTTTAACAATACAGAAAATGAGATAACGTCCTGATATAATCTATCATTTGAGTTCTCATAAAAAAGAGCTGAATAGATAGCAACAAAAATTAGATGCCAACAAAAGATGGATTACTCAGACCGGCCAGGACAATCGGGCCTAACCGGAAACAAATCATGTTGAAACAAATTATCAAATTCTATGTTTGCTTTAAAACTTTTCACATGGAAAAACAATTCCTTTGCAAACAATTTTTTACAGAATTAATTTAAAATAACTAATAGTATAATGTTATATTTGGAGTTGGGAAATAAGTCGGGGAGTAGAAGGGTAGGAAAAATCTACTACATAGAAGGATTGCCTGGAGCTGCTGTCCTCCTTCGAAATAAAGGCTTGGGGGAGCGGAATAATTTCGAAGGCTGTATTGGGGGATGCAGTATAACAGCAACTCCGGGCTTCTTGTATTACTTTTCTAAGGATTGTTAAGGATTTTAATATTTGTACTATTTGTAATGTAGTAATGTTTATAGTGTATGTAATTTTGTAATGTTTGATTCTTCTATTGAGCCCTTATTTTACCTTTTTAGCTTTTTAAAAATTATTTTTAGTATTAATTTTCAGAAAAATTAATTTCCAGGTCTTATGTAAACTCCTGGCCTTACGTAAAATCCTGACTGGCAATTTAACTATCTTATTTTAACTAATATGCTTTTATTTCTCCCCCTATTGATGATTTATCAGTTTATTACTCAACGTTGATCCCTGACAACATGTAAGCTCGTAAATCAACCTTCATTAAAATAAAATTTTATTTAAACCTTTATTTATACCACCACAAAATAAAAAAAATAAAATTATTTTTCCAATTTTTATCTATAACTTATCCCCATGTTCGGAATTTTCCTTTGAACTCATTTGTGACATCAGAAGCTCTGGTATATCCCTTATCCTGAACATTTTTGAGCACATGGATTACTTCGCAGCTAGCTCCATGTTTTAGAGCTTGCTGGATAAGCTCCTGTTTTGTTAAAGGATATTTTAGATTGTTCAGGACGTGCCAGATTTCAATAGAACTTGGCTGCATTCCTTTTCCCCTATGTTTAATAATATTTTGACGAGATCTGGTCTGGAAAATCTTGAAACGGATTTCGGAATTTTCTTATTGGCTTTTTAGGAGGTTGAATCCTTTTAAAAAGCTTGTCTGACCTATCGATACCCATTATTTTTTCCAAAGAAATTACCCACTCTCTATTAGATATTAGAAATAAGTAATATAAAAAGAATTACTTAAACATACATTTTAAGAAATTATCCGAAATTAAAAATATTATATTTATGAGTCTTAAAGTTTAAGTTGCTTAAAAATAAAATAAAAAAAATAGTTTTATTTTCATAAAAAAATAAAGCTATATTCCCTGGGATGTGTCTGTTTACAGGTTCTGTAAAAATACAATGTTCCAGCTTGTAGTTTAAATACCCAGATCATAGAGTAGAATAAGAAACAAAGTTTCATAACGTTTAAGATACAGAGTAAAATAATAACCCTACGAAAACATCACCTATAAGCATAATAATATTTCATAACAGTTTTTAAATTATATGCTAAATAAATAGGACATATACATTTGAGACTCAAAATCATGGTCACTAGACACCACTATTAAATCCAAGCTCTAAAGCGGGTCTTAAAATTAAATTTGATTCTACAATTGGAACAGGAATTACGCATTTGAACTGAAAAACTGTACATTAAGCCGTTAATACCTAAGATGTAAATTTCAATAATAATAGCTAATGTATTTGATTTGATAGATATAACGAATAAGTCCGATGTAATAAATTTGCGATCTGAACTTAAAGTTACGATGCTAATTTCCAATTGTAGAAATGGGGGAATTTTTAAGACAGCCCTTTGGACAACTGAACGTTTAGAGCTGTTGTTTATTCAGCTCAACTGCGTAAATCCTAATA
>JBNAKO010000017.1:0-43169 GCA_049706495.1 Methanosarcina sp.
TTTATAGAAGACTCTAAACCCTCTTCGATTTTCCTCAAGTAACCCAATATTCTTTAAAATCTTTATATGCTGGGATGTGGCAGGTTGAGAAATGTCGAGTTGTTTAGCTACATCAGAAACACAAAAGGTTTCATCATTATTGGAAGCAAATATTTTTACTATTTTTAGTCTTTTCTCATCACCAAGGGCTTTGAGAACTTCAGCCATGTTCTTTATATGACCTTTCATTAATTTACCTCTTAATTATAAGTATATAAGCATTCTCTTATACATATTTATAAGGTATTATAAGTAATTTCCTCTTTTTCTCTGTTTCGCCAGATACTGGAGTTATATCTTAGCAAAAAAGTATCTCTTCAAATTATACGTGGATGATCTTCTGACACTAACGAACATTCTAGGTATAGGTATTACTTAATTTTAAGACACGCTCTAAGAAAATCAAAGACAGAAAATCCTGAAAACTTTTAAAAAAATATTTAAGAGCATGTGTATGAGGGTTCAGCGTTGTGCTGGATTTCTAAGTGGTTTTATTTTGAAATTTTAATCTATAATTTCTCTCCTAGACTTGAAATTGAACTTTTTTGGGATATTGGAATATTTTCAGGTTACGAAGACAATAATAAGAACCAATTAGTAAGTATTGTTTTAATTTAATTGTTTTCTAATTTATACAAATTTTAAATACATAAAAAGAGGGGTTTTATCTTTTAATCATAGCAATGATATAAAAAAATAAGGTTCGACATTCCTGATGAATGTGATTAAATAATGTAACAAATAAAATAGCTCTAAATAAATAAAATGTAATAGGTATTGGCTTCCTTACTATCTAAAACTATATATTGTTAGACACAGATATTATTGGGTTTTTTTATGGTAGCTCTAAATGATAAAATATCCCTGCTTAAGGAAAGGAAAGAGATTTTTCAAAAACTGCCAGTAATTAGAAACTATTACCTGATTATTGGAGGTGGAAAAATAGGCACATCATTTTTACATCATGCCCGAAAAAGCAGGTTTCCTTTTGTTCTCGTTATTGATAAAGACCAGAACGCTCCAGCCTCAAAAAGTGCTAATGTTCTCAAGACTGAAACTGAGCTTATAAATTTGCTGCAAACTAAAGCAAAAGAATTTCCTCAGACAGAAAATAAGCCGGAAATTTATTTTTATAAAATGGGTGTGCGTAGTCTTCCTTTCCTCTTTAGCCTGGGAGTTCCCGAATTTATTATCCCAGCAGTACCCTGCCATGTTGCCGCTTACATACTTTCAGATCTTCTAATTTTTCCATTCGAAAAAATTGCCGAAAATCCCCGGAATAATTTAGATTCCTCAAATTCTCTCTTAAGTTCTCTCTTGAATTCTCCTTTAAATCATTCTTTAAATCAACCTTTAGTAAGTGAGCTTTTTATTAAGCCTGAGCATTTCGAACCCTCCCCATATTCCGAATTAATAACTTTTTTCGAGAATGTTGCAGGGGAATTGCCTGAAAATATAATTGCGGGCAGATATCCCGAACAGGGAATTCTTTTTCTCTCATATGCAAGGGCTGGAGAGATCTGTCCTGACGGCTGTCCAGGGCCAAGAACTCACTGTCCTACTTTTGACAGGAAAAAGCCTGAAACTGTAACTGAATATGTAAGAAAGTTAAGGAAAACCTTACCGGGCTGGGTATTTGAAAGCTATCAGATGAAACCTGGAATCGGGGGACTTAAAGGGGAGGATTTTAAAGAAAATTGCCTTGAAATCTTTGAGTTTTTAAAATCAAATCTGGAAATTCAAAATGTGAAGGAACTTAATAGATCTGAACAGTTTGAGAAAAAGATTTTCTTTGTTGCTACTACCTGTACATGCCACGGGGTTTTAAACCTGTTTTATGTTATCTAAACCATAATGTAATTTGAACAGACCTGTATCAGATCTAATTTTGAATAAACCTCAATAAACCAAAACCAAAAATAGATCTTTTATCAGGCTAATATATTCAAAGGGATTATATGGATATATTTGTGGGTACGAGCGGCTGGTATTATGAGTGGAATAAAAAGAAAAACCTTGACTGGTTTATCCAGAATTCAGGTTTAAATAGTGTTGAGCTTAATGCGAGTTTTTACAGATTTCCTTCTCCAAAGCAGGTTGAAAGCTGGAGTATAAAGGGGACAGGGCTTAGATGGAGCGTAAAGGTCCACAGGTCAATAACTCACTGGCGCCAGTTCAATGAAAGTGCGTTTGAAACCTGGGAGAGTTTTCGGGAACTTTTTGGGCCAATGGATCACCTTATTGATTTTTATCTGTTTCAGGCGCCGCCAAAGTTCAAGGATGCCGCAAAAGCTCTGAGCTTTGCTGAAAAAACAGGACTTGGAAAGCGATTTGCATTCGAAATCAGGAACAAGGAATTGTTAGGAAATGCTGAGGCCAATACTGAGGTTTATGAGCAGCTAATGGAAAACGTGACTCCAGTATCGGTAGATTCTCCAGATTATGTTAATAAAATCTTTCCCGGAAAAATTATTTATATGAGAATGCATGGAAGAGAAAGCTGGTACAGCTATGATTACTCAAAAGAAGAAATTGGGGAAATTCTCAGGAAAATAGCTCAATTCCAGCCTGAAAAAGTTTACATTTATTATAATAACAACCATAACATGCTCGAAAATGCAAAGCTAACTTTAAAATCTTTTTCCCAAATGTAAACCCTGGACTTTTCTCTTAATAGCAAAAAAGCGCCTTTATTAATGCGGGAAATTCTTTATTCAAAGGCTTCTTTCCTTTTTTCCCATTTTAACTTTAAAGGACATTTTTTGAGTGTAAACGCATATTATGGATACGTTATTATATTAAGAAGTCTAATCAAAGTTTGACGCGGAGATTCTTAAACATCAATAGTTAGGTATCTTTACACATACTTTTATTTTTTATACGTTCCAACCCGACGTTTTATTAATTTCTGATACTTAGCTGCTGATATAGAGAAACATATCCGGAACTCCCTATATATGATAAAGAAGTGAGACATATGTTCTGGAGCAAAGAAGACATAGTAGAAAGGCTGAGCAAAATTTCAAGGACGCTTGAAGATGTTTCAATAGAAATTTTCGAAGGCGTGCCCCCTTCCAATGATTTTCTCCAAAAAACCAGCCTTTTAAACGGAAGAAGCCCAGATGCAACCCCCATCTGCACAAACCCCCAAAATAATGCAAGCCTGGAACAGGTAAGCATTGAAAAAGAACTCATGTACCCCTACATAGACGGCTCAGTTTCAAATGAGTTCGCTATCCAGACCCCACAGTACAAACTTATGCTGCCCTACGAAATTCTTGGGTGCAACATTAAAAAAGAGTACAGGATATTTCAGCCCGAAGAATTGCAGACAAAATATCCGGCAGCCTATAAGCAGTTAATTGAAGTAAAATGCGGCTCTAAAGCTGAAGTGCAGGGCCTTAATTCCGAAGCTTATCGGCTTGAAGACGAAAGCATTCTTCAGTATATTAATACTCCTAAAATTATTGTAACCAACTGTGTCAGGGTTAGAGCTTCATACGACCCTGTAGGAAATAACATATTTTCAGAAGGCGTAGGAATTGTCCTTGGGGACCCAACTCTTTACCACTATATTACGGCTGTGTTGAACTCTTCAGTAGCAAAAGCTTTCCCTGAGATCCTGAATCGCGAAAAAGGGGAAATTAAGACCAGGCTTTGCTCGGAAATGTTAAGAAGGTTCCCAATTAAGTTCCCAAGGAACGGAGGAGTCGAGACTTTAGTAGGGACAATCACCAGGTATTTAATTTACCTTAACAGGCAAAAAGGCCTGGCAACAAAGGTGTATCCTGCATCCACCTATCAGAACCTGATTGATTTCTATAAGAGAATCTCGGACATATTGATTCTGGATACCTATCTTACAAATGACCTCGACCCCAAATTGCTTGAAATCCTGATGGAGAACATCACCCCATCTGAAGAGAGATTCGAATACAGTGATGATGTCTGTCTCTTAATTGGATTGGAGACAATTAAAAACAGTATTCTGGATTCTCCTGATTTCAAGAGGTGCAGGTTCAGCAACGAGTTTACGAACATTCTGGCAACTCTGAAAAATAGCAACGTCTGGTAATTATCTCAAAAAAATATATTAATTTATATATTTTTTCAAAAAAGGTATTTATCCGATTCCTATTTTTTGTAGAGTAGAATTTGAAATCTAAAATTCTTCCTTTAGGACTTCAGGATTTTCCTTTTATAATTTTATAGCTTTTTTAATAATTTTGTTTGATATAAAAGAACTATATATTTTTTAATAGAATCCTATTTTTATTTGAAAAGATTTTCTATTTTTTATTTAAAACAAATCCAGTATTACTCACTTTCTAAATTCTTACTAATTTAAATATACATGTTTTTATTGAAAAAGAGCTAAAGGAGCCGATTCAAACTCAACTCCTTTATTTTAATTTATTATTTTTATTCTTACATTTTATATCCAGCTATTTTTGCTGACATACTATTTTGGAGGAGACAATATATTTAAACATTTGACCAGGTGCAGCTTTTTATTTCTTGGATTTTAATTCGATTGTCTTTTCGGAATTCCCTATTTTTACTTTGTATTTGCCAGGAGGCATTGTTGAAGTATTAATTATATATTCAAACTTTCCTGTTGAGTCTGCCTTTGAAGTCTGATAAGCCTTAACTTTAAGGTTTACATCAGCTTTTTCTTTAATTGCGTCCCCGGAAACCAAAACACTGTAAGTTCTGGCAGGCATATTTGCCTGAGTTACCGTTGCAATTCCGCCTGATACTTTAGGAGAGTATGTTACCCATATCCCATTTTTTACTCCCACATTGAGACTCTGCACTCCTTCGACTGTGACAGTAAAAAGATTGTTAGGCATTGGTGGGATTTCTATATTCTCAACCAGGTATCGATACTTGCCCTTTGAGACTGAAAGTTTCTTATCGAACGAAATTTCAGTTTTAATTGTTTCTCCGGGTGAAGCTGTGCCTTTGATTTTCAATGCATTTCCTACAGTAAGGTTGGATTCTGAAATTTTCCAGTCAACAGCCGCAGATGCGGTAGTTGAAAGGGAAATCAAAAATCCAAATACAAGTAAAAGTGTGGAAAATTTACCTTTCATTTTTCTTCCCCATTTTTAGTTTTTTGAAATTTAAGCCCCCTTATAAAGTTCAGATAATGGAAACCCGTACCTGCTCTAAATGCTGTAGTTTACAGGAATCCATTATTGGACAAATTTTAGGATTAACTGGGGACTTATAATATTAAAAGAATATAATTTTTATATATAATTATGAAAGTAAGTAAATTTCTAATCTTAAGTACTGTTAATACTTATTAAAAACCTGAAGTAATTCTCAAATAATAAGTTCTCAGAAAAAATAAAAAATTAAAAAAAAAGAATTAAAAATAAAATTTGAATTTAAATAAATATATAAACAGATATATTAATAAATATATAACTAATAAATAAACAGACTAACTAATAAATAGATTTTTAATAAATTAATAAATAAAAATTAGAAAACTGGTTTCTGGCTTAATTTAAGAATAGTAAAATTTTGAATTTTTTAAACAATTGAGTATAAATCATCTTATAACATTACTTAATATAGGGGCTTCTCTGAATATTATAATGAAATCTTCGGATAAGCTTTCATTATTCTTTTTTTGTTCATTGGGTGTAGATATGATAAATCCAGATAATCCGGAAAAAGAGAGAAACTCAGAAAAGGAAGAGTTTCCTGTTGAAAATAATTCTCTTAAAATCGAAGATAAAAAAAAGGAAGCCCAGAGGACCCTATTTAAGAGATACGAAGCCAGTTTGAAAGCTTTAGATCCCGAACTCCTTACTCCAGCAGATGAAATTAATCTGGCCGAAGCCTTCGGGTATGCAAAAGAGTTTTTTGGGCCTGAAGAGCTTATAACATGGTTTATATCCGTATCCGAGCCTTTTTACAGAGGCGGAGCCTGGAAGCTGCTTCTACCTTTCTACGAAGAGCTCCTTGAGCTTGCAGAGAAAGAACTTGGACCTGAAAGTCCGGAAACTGCAAGTGTGTTAAACGGGCTTGGAGGGATTTATCGGTATATGGGCAATTACGAAACAGCCCTGGACTTTTTTAACAGAGCGCTTGGGATCCGGGAAAAACTTCCTGAAGCACGGCAATCCGAGAAAGGAGACACCCTCAGTGAGCTTGCTATTTTATATTATTTAATGGAAAGGCGGGAGGAAGCACTTTCTTTATATGTGCAAGCCCTTGAGAGTCAGGAGAAACATCTGAATCCTGAGAATCTTGGAGCGATAAGAACGCTTAATCGGACTGCTTTTTATTACAAAGGAATGGAGGAGCCGGAAAAGGCCGAAAAATGTTATAAAAAGGCTTTAAAAGCCCTTGAAAATCTTGAAGAACATGAACCTGAGAATCGGAATGTTCTGGTTCACAAAGCAGGGACGTTAAATAATCTCGGAGTCTTACTTTCGGAGATGGGAAAGCTTGAGGAAGCTGAAGAAATTTATGGAAAGGCTTTAAAGCTGCAGGAAAAGATCTATGGAACTGAGCATCCTCAGATAGCTCAGACCCTGAACAATCTTGCCCTGCTTTATTTTCAGACTTCCAGATATGAAAAAGCTCTCATTCTTTATACCCGGTCGCTTGAAATAATGGTAAAGTTTGGAAAAACCGAACACACAGGTTTTGCTACAACATTGAATAACCTTGCAGGCGTTCATGTCCAGAAAGGGCGCTATGAAAAGGCTCTTGAATATTATACCCGGGCCCTTGAGATCAGGGAACGTATTCTGGGCCCTGATAGTCCAGATGTCGCAAAGACTTTAAATAACCTTGGAGAACTTTACCGGATTCTTGGGGAACATAAAAAAGCTTTACCGCTTTACACTCGTGCTCTTGATATTTATGAAAAAACCTATGGTCCGGCCCATCCTGATGTTGGGACAACCCTGAATAATCTTGCAGGGTTTTATGAAAGTATGGGAGAGTATGAAACTGCAACTGACCTTTATGAAAAAGCTCTGGATATTATAGAAAAAGAATATGGATTGGATCATCCTTACTTTAAGATTACAAGGAATAATTTAATTGGCCTGTGTGAGAAAATCGAGAGAAGCTGGCGAAAGTAAAATTCAGTCATTTTACCGGCTTTAAACCTGTTTTTTGTTATAATAGTTAATGCATTCTTCTTTATAATTTCTATTATTCCGTGTACTTTGCGAAAAATAAAAAGGTGACCGTCTTTTTATAGGAAAGGATACATAAATAAATGTTAATTCATTTAAATCCCAGAATAAAGCTTAAAACCTTAATAAAGCCTAAAAACTGGAAGTATGAATTAATAAAAAGATAATTCTAGCTCTGGGGGTTAGCAGTGTCAGAATTACAGGCATCTTCAGAACCGAATGTATTAGAAAAAGAAAGTTTACCTGCTTTTCAGGAACGCCAGGAGAAAGGTAAAGCCTTAAGAAAAGAAGTCCCACGCAGCAGTCATAAAAGCCTGGGTCCAATACATGATCGCCCTGATCCTGTAAGCCTGCTTCAAAAGTATGATGAAAAGCGCCTGAAAAAACTTTTGCCCATTAAATACGGACGCATGCTTAAATCTCCTTTTGCTTTTTTCCGAGGTACGGCTGATATAATGGCCTATGACCTGGCTAAAACCCCGGTAACCGGGTTGCAGGCACAGCTCTGTGGGGATGCGCATCTCCTGAATTTCGGAATTTTTGCCACGCCTGAAAGAAAGCTGGTTTTTGATATTAATGATTTTGATGAAACTCATCCTGGGCCCTGGGAATGGGATCTCAAAAGGCTTGCAACAAGTGCAATTCTTGCAGGAAGAGATAAAGGGTTTGAAGAGAAAATAAACCGGAAATTAGCAAAAGCAGTTGCTGCATATTACCGTAAAGCAATGAGTGATTTTGCAAGCGTTGCTTTTCTTGATGTGTGGTACTATCAGGTAGAAGTTGACGAGCTTCTTAGAATCTTCGAAAAATTCTCCCGACGGATTGAAAAACAGGCTGAAAATATTGCAAGAAATGCCCGCAATAATACACAATCCCAGTCCATACAAAAGTTAACAGAAATAATTGAAGGCAGGCGCTGGATAGTTTCCAATCCTCCTCTGGTAGTGCGTTTGACTGAGATAATGAGTAAAGAGGACAAGGCCTGGATAACAAAAGAAAAATATGCCGAGAAGCTTTTCAAAGATTATGTAGACAGCGTTCCGGAAGAAAAGCGTCAGCTACTGCTTCACTTTAAAATCACGGATGGAGCCCTGAGGGTCGGAGGCATAGGGAGCATAGGTACAAGGTGTCTTATCTTCCTTCTTGAGGGAGCTGCAGAAGATGAAGCGTTGATTCTTCAACTGAAAGAAGCAGGACAATCAGTTCTGGAACCTTATGTAGAAAAGAAAAATTATACAAATCAAGCTCAACGTGTAGTTATCGGGCAAAAACTGATCCAGGGGGCCAGCGACATTTTTCTTGGCTGGCATGAGAGTCCGCTTACAGGGATTGCTTATTATTGGCGCCAGCTAAAAGATATGAAAGGTTCCTTTGATCTGGTTTCTATGGATGAAACCAGTCTTGAAACCTATCTTAAAGTCTGCAGTGTTTGTCTGGCCAGAGCGCATGCCAGAACAGGAGATGCGGCAAATATTTCGGGTTATATTGGCAAAAGTGAAACTTTTTGCAATGCAATAACTGACTTTGCTCAAGCGTATGCTGACCAGACAGAGCATGATTTCGAAATATTCAGGGAGGCTGTAAAGGCAGGCAGAATCGAAGTCAGAGAAGGAGTCTAAGCGTCCTCTTTTGAAAAACTCTTGTGAACTTTCGCCTGTATAGGCCAGAATTCCCTTTTTTAAAGATAGATTATTATATTAAGAGTTTATATGAAAATAAGGGTAGGAAGTCTGGAAACTAAAGCTTCATGATCTTAACTCAGAAATATTGCTCATAGAATTAATGCTGAGATATAATTTTTTATTTTTACAATGAATTAAAGAAGCCTGATTTCCTGACAACTCCTTATATATATAATAAAAGAAGTGAAAAACATGTTCTGGAGTAAGGATCAGATTATAGAGCGGTTGAGCAAAATACCTCGCACACTGGAAGATATCTCAATAGAAATCTTCGAAGGCTTACCTTCAGCGAATGACTTCTTACACAGGGTAACTCTTTCGAAGGACTATTTTACAGATTGTCTGTATGCCTGCAGAAACCTGCAGAAAAATGTTATTTTAGAGCAGGATTTAATGTACCCATACATAGACGGAGCTCTTCCAAATGAGTTTGCCATGCATTCGACTCAGCAGTGGTTTATGCTTCCCTATGAGATCCAGGGCTCTGGAATCCGAAAAGAATACAGACTTTTTGAACCTGAAGAGCTGAGAAGAGGTTTTCCGTTTGCTTATTCCAGGTTTAATGAGATGAAGCATAAATTCGGGACACAAAGGGAAGATCTTGATTCTCCTGAGTGCTACCGCCTGGAAAGAGAATATTTTCTGCATTATATGAATACTCCAAAAATCATTGTAACCAACCACTACAGCTTGCAGGCTTCTTACGATCCTGTCGGAAATTATGTTTTTGCGGATGGGATAGGCATTGTGCTCGGAGACCCTTCTCTTTCACATTATATTACAACCGTACTTAACTCGTCTGTGGCCAGGGTTTTTCCGGAGATCTGGAACCGTGAAAAAATGTGTAAGGATAATAAATTGTATGCAAAAATGATCAAAAGGTTTCCGATAGCATTTCCTGAAGACGAAAGGATTGAATCCCTTCTAACTACAATCTGCCGCTATCAGATATATCTTAACAGGCAGAAAAATGCAGCAAATATACATTCTCTAGAAGGTTACTGCAGACTAATTGATTTTTTCAAAAGGATTTCTGATCTCCTGATTCTGGATACCTATCTTACAAACGACCTTGATCCGAAGCTGCTCGAGATCCTGATGGAAAACATTACTTCGCCGGAAGAAGAATTCGAATATAACGACGATATGGGCCTTTTGATTGCCTTACAGAAAATAAAGGAAAATGTCCTGGATTCTCCGGACTTCAGGCGGTGCAAGTTCAGTAATGAATTTACAAATATCCTTGCAACAATCAAAAACGATTGCTTCTGGTAAGGTTGAAATATTAAGGGAAATAAAGGTACTTTAAGGCTTTAAAAGGAAGGTTTCCTTTTTTGAATTTTTATTTTCCTTTTATTTTCTTTATTTCCTTTTATTTCTCTTTATTTTCTTCTATTTTCCCTATATTTTCCTTTGTTTTCCGTTATTTCTTCCTCAATTCCCCTAAAAAGCCTCCTGGATATTTTTTTTAGGAATATCCTTATCAGTTATTTTTATTTACTTTATAATTTTTCATCTAATAATTTACTTATGTACTTAGTTTAAGTCTTCGCTTTCCGGAGCCCAGCCTCTCAAAGCAAATATATTTAAGAAAAAATAAAAGAATTATATCTGGATGGCAAAAAATATGGATATTAAATGCCAGTTAGCCAAAGAAATCCCTCTTGAAGAATATCTTCTTGAAAACGAGCCGTACTATATTCCTGTAGGAAACGAAGTAGAAGTGTTTCTGGCTGCCTACAAGAATTTACTGCCTGTTATTCTAAAAGGACCTACAGGGTGCGGGAAAACCCGTTTTATGGAATATATGGCTTACAGGCTGAAGCGGCCCTTAATAACTGTTTCATGTCATGAAGATCTTACTGCTACCGATCTTGTCGGGAGGTTTCTGATAAAAGGGGAAACTGTAGAGTGGAGTGACGGCCCTCTGACAAAAGCTGTTAGGAGCGGAGCAATCTGTTACCTTGATGAGGTTGTTGAGGCTAGAAAAGACACGATTGTGGTCATACATCCGCTTACCGATGACAGGCGGATAATTCCTGTTGACAAGCTTGGAGTCCTGATAAAAGCACCTGAAGATTTTATGCTTGTTGTTTCTTATAACCCCGGGTATCAAAGTGTGGTAAAAGACCTCAAACAAAGTACAAGGCAAAGATTTGTTTCTATTGATTTTGATTATCCGCCTGCGGCCCTTGAGATGGAAATAGTAGCACATGAAAGCGGGGTAGGCAAGGATATGGCAAAATATCTTGTGGAAATTGGCTCCCGTATAAGGAATTTCAAACATCATGGGCTTGAAGAAGGAGTCAGTACCCGCCTCCTGATCTATGCAGGCAAATTGATACATGAAGGCATCGAGCCCAAAAAAGCCTGCCAGATAGCCATGGTAAGGCCGATCACGGACAACCCTGATTTGCAGGCCAGCCTTGATGAGATAATTTCTGCAATTATGGAGTGAAAACAACAGTGCTAGATAAGCTTAAAAACGAGAAAAGATTTCAAGAAAAATCTTCACAAAAAGAAGCATTAAATAGAGACCAATTCCAGGAAAAAGGCTTGTATAAGGAATTATCCCGGCAAAACCTCTCCAAAAAAACCCTTTTTGAATTAATAATCTCAAAATTCCAAAAGCTCGAGAAATCCGAACTTTCAAAGGCTGTGGAAGAATTTTCCGGGTTTAATGAGGCTGAAATTCAATTTATCCTCCATCTCGGAATCGAGATGGCTAAACAGGGAAAAAGGGTCCAGGCAGCCTATATAGCAACTGCACCTGCAGTATATAAACTTCTTTCACAGCAGGAATTTGAGAAATGGCTTGAGCTTTCAAAACAAACTTCAAAATTAAGCTTTTCCTGTCTGGAAGGCTTCTTTAATTTTTCTAGCCTGATAATTAAGAAAAAAGATCTGGCTCTTCTGGAAAAATGGACAGAGCTTGGAATTTCTCTCGCTCAAAAAAGCAGTACGTTTGGAATTGCTTATTTTAATCATACAGCAGAGATTCTTACTTCTGGAGTTTTTCCAGAAAAAGGTGTTCAAAATAATCTTTTTACCGGTTCTAAAACCTCTAATGCAAATGATCTCAATTTAGTTACCAATTTGACTATCAATTCTAATTCAACTCATCATAATCTAAATAAAACTATTTTCTCCAGTCCTGATATTTTTCCCTGCACAGCCTTCAAGTGTCTATCTGTCGATTCAAATGATTCAAATTCTGCTGAGACGTGTTGCTTCCCACAGATTAAAACTTTAACTGCTGCTGGCAGCCCTTCAAAGAAATCGTGTCCTGTAAGCGATGTTGAAGAGGAATTAGCTGTTTGCTTCAAGCACTTTGAAGTTTTAATAAAAATCGGAGAGCATTTTGCCGCTTCAAATCAAAAAGTTGCGGAAATATATTTTAAACAGGTTCCTGTAATGCTGTCTGTATTCTCTTCGGTTGAAAATTTTGGGATTTTTTGTAATATAATTGACCGCTTAGTGGGGATTGAATGGACAACAGCTATTGAGATCTTAAATGGGACAGAGGAAGCATTTTCTACGCTTTCCTCTGAAGAACAAAAAAGTCTTCTAGTCCAGATAAATGAACTTTTAAATTACGGAACTGCTCCAGCTCTGGCATTGTACAAAAATGCCTCTTCAGTAATGACAAAACTTGAGGGAAGAGAATTTAAGTTCTGGATATTAATTGCCAGAAGAATAGCAGAAATAGAACCAAGGGCTGCTGTTGCCTTTTTTAATTATAGCCCTAATCTGCTTTTACTTCTCAGTATAAGCGAACTCAAAGAATGGGCTGATAAGGCTATTATCAGGCTTTCTGCTGAAAAACGAGCATTTGAAAGGTTCTTTGAGAGCAGTTTTAAAGGACTTGAAAAGCCTTTTAAAACCCTGGATAAAGAAGAAAGACTCTATTTATTGGATATCGGGGTTGAACTTGCACTTATAAATCCTGATTGCCTTGATAATTATTTTGAATATGCTCCTGATGCTCTAAGGCTGTTTTCAGGCCCTAAATTTAAGAAATGGATCGAAATTGGCACAGGTATATTAAAAGAAAGCCCCAATTTTGGCTCGACCTATTTTAAGGCCTCCATTCTCGCTTTTAAAAAGATTCATCCTTCTTACTTTGAGGAAATACTTAAACTGGGAACTTTATTGCTTGAAAAAGACTGGCTACTTGCAGGAAAATTCTTTGAAAACCTTCCGGATGTTGTCGAAAAAATAGACGGACCGGCTATTAAGAAATGGGCTGATACAGGCATAAAAGTCTATGATAAGGACAGATATCTGTCTGTAGATTATTTTTCGCATTCTTCGGAACTTCTGCCTGAACTTGATATCTCCGAACTTGAAGAATGGGCCTTAAATGGCCTTAGAATCTTTCAAACCAATCCGTCGCTGGGAAGGCCTTATTTCTCTTTAAAATCTAAAAGTTCAAGAGACTTTATCGAAGAATTAACAGGTGGAGCAGCCCTTAAAAATGTTGAAAAAATCTTAAAATATTATGCAATTGGCCTTTCAGGCACTAATTTCAAGATAAGGTCCAAAAAAGAACTCCCAATCTCCAATAAAATTGAAATGGTAAACCCTGTAATTGCAGGCAAAACAATATATCTGGAACCTAAACTTAAAAAATGCGAAAAATTTGAGGATAATTTTAAAATCTACAAATTAAGTGTAATGCACGAAGTCGGGCACCATCAATTCAGTTCTTCAAAAATTCCTCCGGGAAAATTACATGTATTACTGAACGATTTGGTCGGAGAACAGAAAAAAGATGCAAACAGCAATAGGGAAAGTCTGAAAAATAAGATAAATACCAGGCTTTCTGAGCAGATTAAACTTTTAGAAAGGGCCGATAATACAGATAAAGGTATCTCAGATCCGCAAATTGCTGTTATAGCTCAAACTGCTTTACGTGCCGATGTCGAACATAATACTAATAATATTCATCAGAATCATAATAATACTAATTACAATAATTGTAAAAATTACAATAATTGCAGTAATTGCAATAATACGTTTATTACTACTACTAATATTACGGCTACTAATAATAACAGCTCTAATTTTTGTAATTATAATATGCATGATATAGATGCAGATATTTCAGATCTGATAGCAGTATTTCCGAACAGTACTCTGGCAGCAAGTATACTTGGAATCCTGGAGGACGCCCGGGTAGAATTTTTGATAATGGTTAGCTACAGGGGTGTTCGTCTTGATCTTGAAAAGATAAGATCTCAGATACTTCTGGAAAGAGAGGTTCCTGAAGGAGAACTTGAAAAGTTAATTGAAGCTCTTCTTTGGTTTTCAACCCTGCATGAGCCCGATTTTGAATTGAACTCAAAATATAAAATTCTGTTTGATAAAATTCAAAAAAGCTTACAGAGCTTTATTTTCCAGCCAGCTTCTTCGACTTTAAATTCTCTGCTGGCAACTTTTATTATTTATACTCTATTTGAAGACTTTCTGGGACCGCTGGACAATCGAAAATCCCTGGTATTCAAAAATCTCGAGTACAGGGGAGTAGGGCTTGGTTCACTAGGAATAGTAGACCCCAATCAGCAAAACTCTCATGAAAACGTGATAAAGAAGTTCATTCCCGAGCCGGAAGAAACCGAAAATGCTGCGTCCCCTGAAAAAAACACTCTAAATAAATTACCCGATAAACTACCCGAAGAGCTGCCTGAAAAAAAGAATTCAGGGGAAAAACCGGGGTGTGCAGCAAGTAAAAACTGGAAAGTCCTGGGGAAGTACAGTTATGATGAATGGGATTATGCAATTGATGATTACAAATCCGACTGGTGCACTTTAAAGGAAATTGAGCCTGTTGGCGAATCCAATGCAAATTATACAGAAGCCTCAGACCGCTATCGGAATGAGATCCTTTTAATAAAAAATATTTTCAGCAGGATGAAGCCTGAAACGTTTCATAAATTAAAAGGGCAAACCGACGGCACAGAAATTGATATTGATGCGTTTTCAGAAGCTCTGATAGAAAGGAAATGCGGCATTTCGCCTGAAGAGAAATTCTATATCAAATGGGACAAGCGAAAAAGAGATGTTGCTACTCTTTTTCTAGTGGATGTGAGTGTTTCTACAAAAAAGAAATTAGGCCGAAGAAGCATCCTGGATGTTGAAAGGGACGCCCTTGTAATAATGATTCAGGCTCTTGAAAGCATAGGCGACAGGTATGCGATCTATGCATTTTCAGGTCATACTCGTGAAGATGTGGAATATTATGTTATTAAAGAATTCGATGAGGAAATGTCCAGGAAAGTGGAAGAAAGAATAAGCGTTTTAGAGCCTGTAGCCAACACCAGACTTGGACCCGCGGTTCGTCATTCTATCAAAAAACTGGATGAGGTAAAGGCCGATACAAAAATTCTAATTCTGCTTTCCGATGGAGAACCCTATGATACCTGCTACGGGGAAGGAGCTTATCAGGGAAAACTTGCTGAAGAAGATACAAAAACTGCAATCCAGGAAGGAAATGCACATGGAATTCATTTCTTCTGTATAACTGTTGATAATTCCCAGGGAAGCTACCTTGATAGGATTTTTTCGGATTCGGAATATACAATAATCGATGATGTACAGATTCTCCCTGAAAGACTGCCTTTGCTTTACAAAAGGATAACTACCTGAGAAAAACTATCTGGCAGGATACCATAATTTATTTGCTTGCATTTTTTTCTTTTTCCATTTTTTGTCTCTTTTTTGTCTCTTTTTTGTCTCTTTTTATCTGTTTTTTTATTATTTACTTTTTTTAATATTTGCCAGTCATTTTTGCAATTCCCCTATGTATCCCGTGGATACTCAGACCGCTTCCTAAGTACATCATCGGACAGTGCCCAAAAAGGCATTCAACTCCCATTTCCCTGCAGGTTTCTCTGGCCTTTTCGGTATCTGTTTTCCAGTGCAGCCAGATTTTCCGGACTCCTTTCTCTTTTAAGGAAGGGATCAGATCTCCTGGCTCTGTTTTTGTGACTCCTATAACTGCACGGTCTATACCAGGAGGAATTTTGGAAATGTCTTTGAATGCTTCAGGTTCAGGCTTATCTGAAAGGTCTATGACATAGATTTTTTTATTCCGGTTTTTTAGTTCGGAAATAGTCCATTTCATGGCTGGCTTTGTATGGTCAGTGATTATTACAAAGGCCTGACCGCCCCAGAACTTTTCCCAATCTGAATTTGTTGATTCCATTTTTAATTCCCTCCTACAAATATTAAATTAAAATATATTACTTAAATTATAAATATCTTGTAACTCAAAAGTACAGATATAATTTCTCAAAATTTCTTAAAAAAGAATGAATTAGATTTTAAATTTCAAAAAAAATAAAGGGGGCAGTAAGGAAAATTCCTTACTGTGTCTGCAGTCTCTGTCCTGCAACCTGAAGGGCTCCCCCAAGCGATTTTGCAAGTTCACAATTCTGATTACACTTACAGTCGCATGTGCAGTATTTAGGAACGTTTTCCATCATCCATTGGCCAAGGAAACCAAAGGCTTTGAGCTGTTCTTCATTTGCGTGCTGTACGAAATTGTTAAGATCCTGTAATTCCATGATTTTTCACCAGCTTTGAACTGTTGTACATATTTATATACTTGAGCGTCATAAATCTGTATAAATTTCAACTTGTATAGAAAAATAACCTTTGAGATAGCATTAAGAAATTAATTATAACCAGAAGAATCCCTTTACACCAAATCATTACTTAAATAAGCTTTAAAAAATTAAAATAAGAGAAATTGACTTTTATATTAAAAAGATATTAGTTTTAAATCATCAATCCTACTTTAAACCTTATTAATTATCTTTTTATTCTTAATTTACTGCCCCCAAAGTTTCTATCTGCATTCTAAAGTGAATTTCTAACGATTTTATAGTCTCAGATCTTTTTTTGATTTAACACATGTATTAAGCGTGCGGAAAAATTTTTTGGGATGATAGTAAAAATATTTTAATAAGCATATGAACTACAGAGACTGGAATAAGGTAAACACAATTAAGTGTGGATTTAATTCAAAAAATGAGCCAAAACATGCGCAATATATAAATATTGAAAATAATAATACTAGTGCAATAAAGTGAGTCAATAAAATAAATTACTTAATATAACTTAAATAAAAAATAGGGTGTATTGCCTGAATATAAATGGCAGTTTATCTTTCAGGTCGAATAAACCCTTAACAAGTATAAAAAATACCCGGCTATAATATGATAGTGTGGAAGACTTAAAAGTGGATCAGATAATATTCTGAATTAAAAGAATAGGAACCTGTTTATTGGGAACCAAGACGTTGAGTAGCTAGCCTTAAGGCTAAATTAATAACTTCAACATGTTCGCATTCGCAGGATTCAGTGGTATAAAATTCAATTCCGTATTCTCTCATCCACTTACCAAGGTAGTCGAAGGCTTCAAGTTTTTCGTCACTGGCATTCAAAACAAAATCCGTTATAGGATACATAGATTCAGGGATGTCAACAACCGAACTGGTGTTATCGATAACCGAATCAATAATATCAGAAAAATTCGGTACTGTATTCTCTTTTTTTAAGCCAGGTTTTACAGGCTCATATACTGATGGGCGGCAAAAACGCCTCCATGCAGCATGGTATTCTTCTAAGTCCATTTATAAACACCTCTATATATTTTTATATACATAGTTTACATATTTTAAAAATGTATTTTATATATATAAATTTGAGCGTCACAATTATGTATAACTAAGCAGAAGTACAGAAAAATAACCTTCACAGCTAAAGATTAAATACTAACTGATTAAAACATTAATTTAGTTTGATATAACCACTGAAGGTTCCGGAATAAAGATAAAAGGTTTTGGTACCGGGTGTGTGAAGATGACTGATATAAATAAAGAAACTTTTAAAGAGATTCTAAATTTTCGGGGAGAAGATGATCAAGACACTGAAGAGACAATTTCGCCTGGAAATGTCCCTGTATATACTTCACAAAAAAACCCTGATGACCTTTATTTTGAATAGTTAAATTCAATAAAAGAAGAAGTTACCTGCCTTAGAAGCGAACTCGCCCGTTTCGTACAGCGTGCGAACCAGCAGCATGTCCAGGATATGATTGAAGAAATGAAAAAGAATCTTAAAAAACCCATTCTGGATTATCTGTGTAACGAAGCTAAAGAAAGAATGCATACTAAAATGACACCCGGATGTGAAATGCGAGATTTCTGTGAAAGAGCTTTTGGAGATATCTTGCAGGAAACAGCATGCCTGGTTGGAAAAAGCAAAACAGAAACTGAAACTATAAAAATGTACAGAAACAAGCTGGATGAGCTAAAAAAAGAAGCAAAAACTTCTAATTGCAATAGATGCTTTTCTGAAGCTTCCGATCTCTTCGAAAAACAGGTTAAACTTATGCATTCCCTTCAGATTTATGAAGATAGAGATGAAAACAGTAAAAATTTCGATATTAATGAAATCGAGCCTGGTATCCTTGTTTCTGAAGTATGTGAACCAATTGCAAATAAGCAGCGCCTCATAATGCTTAAAGCCCTCTCAGGAGAAAGTAAAACCTTTTCAGAGCTTTCCAAAATTACTGGATTACGTGGAGGAAATCTCCTTTTTCATCTGCAGAAACTGCTTGAAACAGGGATGGTTTTACAGAGGAATGAACGCGGAGATTACATTATTACCAGAAAAGGGTATTCTACCCTGGAAGGCCTTTCCAGAATTTACCTAGAAATCAAGCAGGAATAAGAAACCTGAAGAGCCTAAGAGCGTGTCTTAAAATTAAATTTATTCCATAACTTTGATCTAACTTACACATTTTGACTGAAAAACCGTAGAATTAAACCATTAAATATTTAAAGTGTAAATTTTAACCGTGATGTTTAATGTATTTGATTTTAGGTCTCAAGTAAGTGAAATATAATAAATTTATAGCTGAACTTGAAATTAACAATCCCTATTATCCAAATGTAGAGATGTTTTAAATTTTAAGACAGCCTCTAAGAGATTAAATGCATATTTAGGATAAACAAGCAGAAAATAAAAAGCTGTCAAAAGCCTGAAAAATAGGAATAAAAGTGAGATTAATCTGAAAAAAAGTAAATAAGAATAAATTATGTTAAAATAGCATTTTTTTGTTTTAGCCATCATTTCCTATTGCATCTACAGGACAGGCTTCCAAAGCCTCCTCACAGGCCTGTTTTTCTTCATCATTTTCAGGTTGTTTATAAACAAACGCATTAGAATCATCATCATTCATTTTAAAATTCTCAGGTGCAGTATCTACACATAAGTGGCATGCAATGCAACTGTAGTCACAATAATACGGTCCTGGAATGTTTTCGGCAACTTTATCTGAATTATCGGCTATATTCAATCCCCCATTGTGTTATTTTACAATAAGAGAGTAATTAAGAGGATTTTATATATAACTTAACATTCAAAACGGAATTCATAACCCATAAAATCCAGTTCTTTTTAATCCTTTTCAAGATTTTTATCATTTTTTTCAGCTTTTAAACTGAAATTTCAAATAAGGTTAAGCATAATTTCTTTGAAAAAGAGATTATTAGGAGGTGAAAATAGTTTTAAATATATAATTACAGTAGTATTGCGAATTAATTCCGTATATCATCTGTAAATTTGGTCTTTTCGAGATATTTATATACCAACCTGGTGTCATCAAAGCACTTAAATAGGATAATAGTATTATTTGTTTGAAAGATTTAGTAAAGGTCATGAGCTATCCGGGGATAAATTAGATAATTAAAAAAGTTTTGGGATAATAGCTGGTATCCAGGTTCTTTAATTATTTGTTTATTTAACAAATTTTAGAATCGAAAAACCCATAGCTTAAAGAAATTTAATATTATTCTCAAATAACTATATTAAATATTCAAATAACTGCTCAATAACATTATACAAGTATTAAACAATTAAGTTTGTCTCTGGAAAGAGAACAAACAGTTCACATAAGATCAACACAAAATAACAATGATCGATTAAGAGAGTGATTGATTGAGAGCTCTTAATTCTTATCCCTGAGCTCTCAATCGGGTGAAACCCCTTAAAATATCCCCCATATTTCCCGGTTGTAAGAGAAACAAAATTCGATCAAATTAGTAATTAATTATCAATTTGGTGATTGATTGAGAGCTCTTAATTCTTATCCCTGAGCCCTCAATCGGATGAAACCCCTTTAGAATATTCCCCATATTCCCTGCACAAGAGTACACTATTGCGTTTCTCTTACAACTACAACCCACTAATGTTGAAATTATATATATAATAAATTCCGTTAAATATTCAATGTCTTTTCGTTTTTGTATTAGACTAAAGTTTCAAGAGGCAGAGTATATTATAGCCCTATGAAAAAATACAACGATTTATTATTTTTTAATGACATTTAATTTTTCAATCAACTTAAAATTTAAAAGTTAGAGTGTCAGCAAATTAAAATAAAAAGGATAAGAACTCAGGCTCTCTATCAAATTAAATGGTAATTTAAATTATATTATTCCTCGATGGAATAAATTCTTCCGGTTTTTAAAGTACGTTTAACCAAGAGTAAGTTAGTAAGAATAGAATTGACCCTTTTTAAGTGATCAATTCTACAAATTTATTTTACAAATTTATTTCACAGATTATTTTACAGACTTATCCTCCAGATTTTTGAATTATTTTTAATTTCCTTTTATTTTTAATTCGTTTTCATTCCCGATCTGTTTTTTTAATTAGCTTTCATACTTAACTGGTTTTAAATTGCTGCTTCCTCATTTTCAAGGGCTTCCTGTTTCTTAAGAAGTTCTACAGCCAGTTCCCTGAGTTTGTATTTCTGGATCTTACCGCTCGCTGTCAGAGGATATTCATCTACTATAAAGACATGTTTTGGGACTTTATACCGGGCTATCTTACTTATGGCATAATCCCTAATATCGGCATCATTAAGGTCTGCTCCTTTTTCCAGGATTACAAAGGCTCCTACGATTTCTCCGTACTTTTTATCAGGAATCCCTACAACCTGAGCATCTTTAACTCCAGGCATTGCATGCAGGAATTCTTCAATTTCGCGGGGATAGACGTTCTCTCCGCCGCGGATAATCATATCCTTAATCCTGCCTGTAATCCTGTAATATCCGTTTTCATCGCAGGTTCCAAGATCTCCGCTGTGAAGCCAGCCTGCTTCATCAATTGCTTTTTTTGTTTCCTCTGGCATTTTATAGTAGCCCTTCATCACATTGTATCCGCGGCAGCAGAGTTCTCCAACGGTATTTGGAGGTACTGTTTCTCCAGTTGCCGGGTCGAATACAGCAACTTCCACACTCGGGAAGCATTTTCCTACAGTTTCCACTCTCAATTCCACAGGGTCGTCTACTGTTGTCTGGGTCATACCGGGAGAAGCTTCAGTTAACCCGTATACACTAGTTATCTGGTAGCAGTGCATATCCTTTACAACTTTTTTCATGGCTTCAACAGGGCAGGTAGAACCGGCCATAATCCCTGTCCTCAGAGAGGAAAGGTCAAACATATCAAACATTGGATGCGTATACTCGGCAATGAACATCGTAGGAACGCCATAGAGTGCGGTGCACTTTTCTTTCTGGACAGCGGCAAGCACAAGCAGAGGGTCAAAAATCTCAAGCATGACAAGGGTTGCTCTGTGCGTTAAAATTGCCATAACTCCAAGCACAATCCCGAAACAGTGGAAAAGCGGTACAGGCAGGCAGAGCCGGTCTTCATGTGTGAATTTCTGGCGGTCTCCTATGGAAAGTCCATTATTGAGAATATTCCTGCTTGTCAGCATAACTCCTTTTGGAAAACCCGTAGTGCCTGAGGTGTACTGCATATTAACCACATCATCTGCAGTCACACTTGCCAGAATTTCTTTGAGCTCGTCATCCGGGTAATGGCTGCCAAGCAGCATAAGCTCGCTTGTATTGTACATTCCTCTGTGCTTTTCCTGGCCCACATAAATTACGCTCTTCAGGTATGGGAATTTTTTGCTTTTAAGGCGTCCCCTTTCAGAAGTTTTAAGTTCGGGAACCAGCCCGTTAATTATCTCAAGATAATCAACATCCTTAAAACTATCAATAAGAGCTAAAGCTTTCATATCGGATTGTTTGACAACATACTCGACCTCATGGCTTTTATATGCAGTATTTACAGTAACAAGAACTGCTCCTATTTTTGCAGTAGCAAACATAAAAGTAAGCCAATCAGGGACGTTTTTTGCCCATATCCCTACATGGTCTCCTTTCTTTATTCCGATAGCGAGCAGGCCTTTTGCAAGATTATTAACTCTTTCATTAAACTGCCCATAAGTAAAACGCAGATTTCGATCCGGATATACAATAAACTCATGGTCAGGATCTACTGCCACCTGTTTTTCAAAGTACGCACCCAGAGAGTCGGATATCATATTCATACCTCTTTTCCCATTTTTAACGTCGGGGGATTAATAAACTTACTTATTAAAAAATCTCAGGTAAAATTACGTAAACTAGATAAAGTTAACAATTCTGATAGAAGTAAAAGGTATATCAATGATTTTATTCTTTCTATCAAATTTGCAATTAAGCTTCTCAAATTTATTTAGTTCCATATCCGCCTATCGAAAAAAAGAATTCTGGACTTTGCAGGCTTGGAGCAAGAAAATTTAACCCAGTTATATGAACAACTTTATCCGGTTTTTGAAGTAATTTAATTGCTTTATTTTGACTCTTTAATTATAACATCTCTAACATTTCATATTTTAATTTTTACTTTATAATACTGTGGATATTACTTTACATTTTAACTATATTTTCAATATTGATTTTTGAGAGTTTATTTTTTATTTCTATCTTTTATCTTTTAGATTTATCTTTATCTATTATCTTTCTCTTTTAATTGCCGATTTTAACTTGATTTTTGATTCTAATAATGCAGCTTTTTCTAACCTTCAAAAATAGGTATTTGTTTCAAGTTCCGGAACTTAAAGTTTAAAGAGGGTTTTTAGAAAAATATTTATTTTATAATTTGTTTTTATACTCTATTAAATAAACTTTAATCAATAAAATTACTTTTTGCAAATGTATATTCAGAGATTAGGAATCAAGGGACTATGTTTTTATCTTATCCCCAACCGGGAAAAAGAAAAAACTGGTAGAATTTTATAGTATTGGAATTATTGATATTATTGAAAGTGTACTTTGGGGAACACTTCTATATAGTCAACTAAATGAAAACAATAGGTAGATACGCTTTAAGCTTTACTTTAAAGTAGCACTGGAAATTGCGAAGTGTTTACCCGAATTACCTAAATTCCAGAGAAAATAAACTGAATAAGTCTCAATGGATCCCTTATCTTTCATTTTAGTGGAAAAAAGAAAGAGTTATCTTCTCGTTAATTTATAAAGTCAAAATATTGAACCATAATAAAAATTGTGAGAAATAAAATAAGGTAAATGCTTCATTAGAGAGGATTATTCAATGATTAAAAATAGGAGTACTGGCCTGGAAGAAAAAATTCTCGAAAAAACCCCTACAGGTATAAACGGCCTGGATGAGATTACAGACTGTGGGCTTCCAAAAGGGCGTCCAACTCTGGTTTGTGGAAGCGCAGGTTCCGGAAAAACTCTTATGGCTATGGAATTCCTGGTTGAAGGGGCGGTAAAGTATAATGAGCCTGGCGTTTTCATGGCCTTTGAAGAAACAGCTGAAGATCTAACCAAAAATTTTGCCTCTCTTGGTTTTGATCTGAACAGGTTAACTGCCGGAAATAAATTGTATGTCGATTATGTGCACATCGATAAAAGCGAGATGGAAGAGACAGGCGAATACGATCTTGAAGGCCTGTTCATAAGACTCGGGCTTGCAATAGATTCCATAGGGGCAAAAAGAGTAGCCCTGGATACTTTTGAGGTGCTTTTTTCAGGCTTTCAGAACGAAGCTATCCTGCGTTCCGAGCTTCGAAGGCTCTTTAGCTGGATTAAAGAAAAAGGAGTAACTGCAATAGTTACCGGAGAAAGAGGAGAAGCCTCTCTTACCAGGTACGGGCTTGGAGAATACGTTGCAGACTGTGTGATTCTTCTGGATAACAGGATGGAAGAACAGATCGCAACAAGGCGTCTGAGAATTGTAAAATACAGAGGTTCGAAGCATGGCACAAATGAATATCCCTTCATCATAGAGGAGGATGGAATCTCTGTCCTGCCAATAACTTCCCTTGGTTTGGAACATAACGCATTAACTGAGAGGATTTCCTCAGGGATTGACCGTCTTGATACAATGCTTGGAGGCCAGGGATATTACCGCGGCAGTACAATCCTTATTTCGGGGACAGCAGGTACAGGAAAAACCAGTTTTGCAGCCCAGTTCTGTAAAGTGGCCTGCCAAAGAGGAGAAAAATGCCTTTATTTTGCATTCGAAGAATCTCCAAGCCAGATTGCAAGGAATATGAGGTCGATAGGAATAGACCTTCAGCCCTACATGGATTCCGGGCTTATGGAAATTCATGCCTCAAGGCCAATGGCTTATGGCCTGGAAATGCACTTAATATCCATGCGCAGGGTAATAGACATATACAAACCGGATGTAGTAATTATAGATCCGATTTCTAACCTGACAAATGTGGGTACGGCAACTGATGTAAAACTTACTCTGACCAGGCTTATTGATTACATGAAGCTCAAGAATATTACAGCCATGTGCACTAGCCTGGTACAGCACGAAACACCGGAAGGCATGAGTGCCGAGGGAGTATCCTCGATTATGGATACCTGGGTCAATCTCCGCTTCTTTGAAAATAATAGTGAACGCAATCGCGGGCTTTCAGTTATCAAGGCAAGAGGAATGGGGCACTCAAACCAGATAAGGGAATATCTCCTCATCAACCAGGGAATACAGATTCAGGATGTGTATCTTGGCCCGTCAGGAGGCCTGCTTATGGGATCCTCAAGAGCTGTCCAGGAAGCGAACGAAATTGCTGAGGCTGTATCACAGCGCCAGAATATCGAGAGGAAGAAAAGAGAGATTGAGAGCAAACTAAAATCCCTTGATGCTCAAATAGCAATGCTAAGTTCTGAGTTTGAAGTGCAGAAAGAAGAATTAGAGAAACTTAGTTCAGAGGATGAACTTAGAAATAAGGTATTTGAAAACGGGAAAAGTGAGATAGCCAGAATAAGGAAGGCAGACGTATCAAAATAATTACAGAAAATTAAGTAGAATTGAAATGCGCCTAAAACAAGGATCGAATTAAACATGCGAGGATGGGCATATTTGTTCTTATTTGAGAAAGAATTAGAAATAGCTCATCCTTCGATATCAAAAGTAAAAAGCTCAGTTTTACCCTAAAAAAGATTTATGTATGCGGCTGTCTTTAAAACCGGAGAATTAATGATTTTTCTTACAAATCCGCTTAATAGCTTTAAGATCTCTGAGCTTAGAGCTGTAAGGAGAAACCTTTCTGGGAGATAGTCTTTTTATGCCGGATGGTGAGATTTGATGAGAGATGCAACGCAAAATGAAGAAAAATCCATGCCTATTGATTTTGACGCTATGTCTGAAGACGAAACTTATATTTTAAGATTATATGTAGCTGGCCAGACTAGAAAAAGTCTGACAGCTTTTGCTAATTTGAAAAAGATCTGCGGGGAACATCTGGGGAACAGATATAAAATTGAGGTTATAGATTTGCTTGAAAACCCGCAGTTAGCTAAAGGGGATCAAATCCTGGCTATCCCGACCCTTGTTAGAAAACTTCCCCAGCCAATAAAGAAAATAATAGGTGATTTATCCAACACGGAAAAAGTTCTTGTAGGGCTTGATCTCCGTTCTGAGATGTGATATTTATGATTGAAAACGAAAAAAACGAGCCTTATAAGGTTAAGGAATCAACAGAATCCTTCGAAAAGGCATCGCAAGGCGCAAGAGATGGTAAGTATATCCTGCATCTGTATGTTGCAGGGATGGGACCTAAATCGGTGCAGGCAATAGAAAACCTCAAACGTATATGTGAGGAGTATATGCCCGGAAAATACCAGTTGGAGGTAATAGATATTTATCAGCATCCGGTCTTCGCGAAAGATGGGCAGATAGTGACAGCCCCTACCCTCATAAAAGAACTTCCTTTACCATTGAAGAAACTTATAGGCAGTATGTCCAATACCGAAAGAGTTCTCGTAGGGATGGATCTCAAATTTAAATCTAATGAAGAATAACTAATCTGTAAAGAGTATATAATGAGTATACTATCATGAATTCTGCAAAGGCAAATGATCACGATCCGGTCTCATATCAGGCACTTTTAGATATAAATAGTGCTTTACAGGCAGAGATACAGGAGCTAAAAGTACGCCTGGCAGAAGCTGAAGAACTTAGCCGCGCCATAAAAGAGGGAGACCTCGATGCTCTGGTAATTCCCGGATCCAGAGGAGAAATGATTTTTACCCTTGACAGTGCTGACAGAGCGTACCGCGTTCTTGTAGAAACCATGAACGAGGGAACTGCTACTATTGCCTGGGATGGGACTATTCTCTACTGCAATCGTCATTTTGCAGAACTCCTCAATCTGCCTTCCCAGCTTGTTGTAGGCTCATCAATCTTTCAATTCATTGCTCCTGAGCATGAAATCCCATTTAAGGTTCTCCTGAAGCATGAGAAAGGCAAAGGGGAAATTAACCTCCAGGCAGATGGGAAAATATCTTTGCCCGTATATCTTTCAGTCAGCTCATTACAGGCAGAAGGGTCTCCGAATGCCTGGTGTCTTGTAGCTACAGACCTCACTGAGCAGAAGAAAAATGAAAGAATGCTTGCACATATTGAAAATATCCGTAAAAAGGAATCCACCACAGGATCAAAAATAATTTACAGGTAATTTCGTCTCTCCTGGACCTTCAGGCAGAAAAATTGAGCTCCAAAGAATGTATTAATAATTCCGAAGTCCTTGAAGCCTTCAAAGAAAGCCAGAATAGAGTGGCATCTATTGCTTTAATTCACGAAGAACTGCATGAAGGCGGAGAAATTGATAAGTTAAAATTCTCAGCATATCTTGAAAAACTCGTTGAAAACCTTCTGCGCACATACACTGTTGGGGATACTGAGATTAACCTGAATATGGAGCTTGTAAAAAATGTTTTCTTTGAAATGGATATTGCAGTCCCATTGGGAATGATCGTTAACGAACTTGTTTCAAACTCTCTGAAGTATGCATTTCCAGAAAGAGCATCAGGAGAACTCCAGATTAAACTTCTCAGTGAAGAATTGGCCAGAAGCGAGCCGGATAACTCAGGAAAACCTGCTGGAAATCATACTGAGTATACACTTATTGTCTCAGACAATGGGGTTGGGATTCCTGAAGAAATCGATTTCGAAAATTCAGATACCCTTGGGCTGCAGCTTGTAAATATTCTCGTGGATCAGCTCGATGGTACCCTTGAGTTGAAAAACAGAAACGGTACAGCATTTATTATTAAATTCGCCACTCAGTGCAATTAATGCTATATTTATCCGGTGAATATAATTTACAAATAAAATCGATAAATATAACCGATAAATATGATCTATAAAGGGCTTGAATAAAAATACGTTTTTTTAAGTGCGATTTTTACCAGTTTAACTTTTATACTTTTACTTTAACTTTCAGTATAATGGATTTCCCTTCCATGATTGCTTGAACTCCAGTTCTGCAGATAGTTATTTTTTCCTCCCAGAGTTTTTCATAAAAAAAACTCTTCAGTAAGAAAATAGGAATAAATACACCTTTCAGTCCCAGTTTTTCAATTAAAAACCAGTCAAGCTGCATTAAATAGCAGCTAGATAATACCGGAACAACATTTTTGTCAGAACTTTTTTTCAGAACTTTTTTGGAATTTCTGGTCTAAAATTCCAGTAAGATATTTCCTATCCAGCTAAGTAAAAAAGAGCTTCTAATATGTTTAAGATGCAAAGATGCCTGAATCTTTTCTTACATGGAACCTTGCTTGTAATTTATCTCTAATTAGCCCATTTCAGATTCTAATTTAAATAAGGTTTAAGTCTCAATTTACAGCCCAATTAAAAAATAAATTCAGATTTAAACTCAGATCTTAACCCAGATTTTAAATTTAAGTTAAAATTATAATTTAATTAGGCAGCTAATTTATAATCTGATTTTAAATCAAATTCAGGGTTTAGCCCGGCAAATCCGAGCCAGAATTTAATTAGGTAAATCCAAACTAACATTTATATAGTTTAATTCCCAATTATTAATAGATCACCAAAACCATTTAATTGCCCGAATTATCTAAAAACGGAAAAAAGAAATAAATAAAAAACGTATTCAGGGTTTAGTCAAGCATTAAAAAGCCCGGGAACAGGAAATAATAGTAGCTTAAAATCTTTTTCCGAAAAAGCCCTTTAAAACATATTTTTTGTCTGCCAGCAACTGTTCCCCTTTTATATTTCTATAATTTTTCCAATTTTTTTCAATTTTTTGATCTTTTTAAATTTTTCTAACTTTTCTAACTTTTTTATTTTTCTTTAATTCCACTTTTTATTTTAGCATTTTTACATAAACTTTTTTAGAAGATTATCTTTCAGGAGATCCATTACTTACAGCTTTCAGATACCGGTTCTAAAAACTTTTTAATTAAAATTATTGGTTGAATATTTTAAAAAACAGTCAAGAAGAAAATAGGTAAGAGGAAAAGAATAAAAGCTAAACAATAAAAAAACATAAAAAAGAATTCTCAGACTATTTTTTAAATAAACTATATGCTCAAAATTTGTTAAAAATTAAGACTTAGCTAATAATACTGAAGGATTAATTGAATTTTAAATATATTCAAAATATGCATATAATTGAATTTTGAATCTAATTGGATCTTGAATATAATCGTATTTTAAATGTAATTGAATTTTCTTATATTTTTTAGTATAAAATATCTGCAGAATATTAACATGCAAGAAAAAGTCCTGCATGCTCATTCTAATTTAAGGCCGTTTATATATACTGTATCAAATGTCCCTCTTAATATCCTTAATAATACTCAGATCGAACAGGGAGAATCAGTATCCATCTCAGGCGCATTCATTGCAGGAAACATATGGGCTTTTAACATTTCGCGGACAGACTCGGGTAAGGGCATTGCTTTCTGAAGTTTGAAGTCATAATAAACAAGTACTGCCTGGCCTTTAACTTTAAGTTCTCCTTCCTGCCAGGCTTCATGCCCCACAGTAAAGGAGCTGTTGCCTATTTTTGAAATAAAAGTCCGAATCTCAACATCAGACCTGAAATACATCTGACGTAAAAAATCAAATTCTGTTCTGACCAGTATGAGGTGCCAGACATCAGGGCTAAGATTAAGTTCCGGGGAAAAAAGCCGGAATATGGAGTTTCTTCCTATTTCAAACCAGATAGGCAGCACAGTATTATTCACATGCCCAAGCCCGTCAATGTCCCCAAAACGCGGACTAACTGTTGTAATAAACATTTGGATTCCCTGAACTCTCAGATTTCAATATATCTTTAAAATTTATATGTTCTAAATTTTAATTTTCGTGTAATTCTTTCCGGTAGTTCGGTAATTTTCTTAATTTATTCCCTTATTTAAATTTCTAGGTTCAGCTTTCCTGTCTGGAAAATTTTTTACCGAATCAGGGGTTTACAGGGGGGCGTAAACCACAGCAAGAATCCTTGCATCGCCTTCGCCTGCAACATGGACATCATGCGGGACAATGGAATCGTAATAAATGCTGTCTCCCACACCTAGTTTTAGAACTTCTTTTCCATAGAAGATCTCAATTTCTCCTGAGAGAACATAGATGAATTCTTCACCTTCATGAGAAGAGAGTTTGTGGCTTTCTTCGGGGGAGGGATGAATATCAATAATGAAAGGCTCCATATGGCGATCTGCCTTATCCGAAGCAAGAGAATAAAATTCAAGAGCGCTTTTTTTAGGCCTCTCGGTCTTTCCTGAAAAACGGACTACATTTTCAGACTGGCCTGCTTTAATAATTACAGGGCCGTTCTGAGGCATATCATCCAGAAAAGTACCCAGACGGACGCCTAAAGCCCGGGCAATTTTTAAAAGAGGCGTCAGGGAGGGAACAAGGGCTCCGTCTTCTAGCTGCTGGATTAAATCTACGCTGCTCTGACTGGCCTCAGCCAGTTCTTCGACGGTCATATCCTGGGCTTCTCTAAGCTGGCGTATCTTACTGCCAACACGGTTCTCTTCAGACATGGGTAGATTCCTCATATATATTTTAAATGGCGGACCCAATGGAAATATAAACAAGAGTCCTTTTCAGAGCCTAAAAGGCTTATCTCTTTTGCATCTATCTATTATAAAAAATAAACGTTAACGTTTATTTTTTAGCAGTGCATAAAAATGTTAAAAGAAGAAAAAGATTACGGTAAAGGATAAAGTCCAAAAAATTGGTAAAAAATAAAAAAGAGGAAAAGTAAATTCAAAAATATTGGCAAATAAGCAAAAAATAATAAAAATATAATAAAAATACAAAAGAAAAATAAAAGAGAAAAACAAAAATGTCCGTACTATTATCCGATTGAAGTACAATTATCTAGTATGTTTTCATTTTTTTAATTATTTTGTTATAATTATTTTATTTAAATATTTTATTTTCATTTTCTTAAATTTTAATTTTAATTCTAATTTGGTTTTGGTTTTGATTTCAATTTTTTATTTTTGATTTCTTCTCATTTTTATCCTTATTTTATTTTTAAAGCTTTATTTAGCTTTTATTGAACTTAATCGAACCTTTATTGGTCTTAATTTAGCTTAAACATTTATTCCCAGCTCATTTAAATTCGAAGTTACATTTAACCCCTTCGGGATCAAAACACAGGTTGCAGGAAACACATCTTGCCTTCTTACTCTCTTTCGATTTCAACTTCAAAACCAGGTCTGGTTCGCAGATAAAGGCCCTGCTCATAGAAACAAGATCAGCATATCCTTTTTCAAGCAGGCATTCCATAACAGAAGGAGACCTGATCCCTCCTACGAGGATTACAGGAATATTTACTTCCTGTTTTATTGCTCTGGAATAATCCCTGAAATATGCCTCTTTAGCCGGGGAGTTAATTGCGGTTTTTATAGTGACTCCTCCTGCTTCGCTTATCCCTCCGCTGACCTCAATTGCACAGATCCCTGCCTTTTCAAACAGTTTTGCAGTCTCTACAGCCTGTGAAAGCGTGATTCCCATTTCAGCCTTTGGCGAGCCAGGCCGGAAACCATCAGTAGCGTTCATCTTTACAAGCACGGGGAAATCAGGCCCAGCCTGCTCTTTTATGCCGCTGACGATTTCAAGAACTATCCTCGCCCTGTTTTCCACCGAACCTCCCCAGCGGTCACTTCTCCTGTTTGTATATGGAGAAATAAAGTTACTTAAAAGAAAACCATGTGCACAATGAAGCTGAACCCCGTCAAAACCGGCTTTTTTTGCCCGGACAGCAGCTTTTATAAAAGCATCAATAACGTCTAGAATTTCCTGTTCTGACATTACTTTTGGTACAACTGCTGAATGACCGTCTTTTACATCTGACGGAGCCAGAGGCAAAGGATAAGCTTCCGAAATAGAAGCCTGCCGCCCTCCGTGCACGATCTGAAGCACTATTTTACTTCTGTATCTGTGTACTCTTTCTGTTATTTTCAGATAGGGCTCGATAAAACGATCATCATAAATCCCCTGCTGTTTTTCACTGCTTTTCCCCCCAGGAAGGACATAAGAATATCCGGATATTATTAATCCGACTTCATTTTTTGCAAACTCTTCATAGAGGTCCCCAAGTTCTGAGGTAGGTGTCCCATCTTCTTCGGCCATATACTCATGGGTAGCAGACCTTACAAAACGGTTCTTAAGTTCAAGGCTGCAAACTTTAATAGGATCAAAAATCATGGGAAAAAATAGGATACGGAAGGGTAAATAATTATCCCGGATTTTGTCTGATCTATTTAATACTGGACTTTCGAAAATTCATAGAGTGGGAAATTAATAATTTCGGTTTTATTAAGAGAACTGGAAAAAAGTTACAAATAAATCTTAAAAATCCTGAATTTTCTTCACAACTTCAATGTTATTTATAGAGTGCAAAATTACCTTTGAATATGATTACCTTGAATCTAAGCTGGTTTCGCAAAATTTTTGGTTAATAAAGAAACTCTCATGTTTTCGGAAGTTTAGTAAATAGAAAACAGGCACATCAAAATTACAATTTTAAGTAATGCTCTCTTAAAATTCAAATGAAAATAGATTAAAAGCAAAAAATAGGAAAAAGCGCATTTTTTCGGCTTTTTTCCTCCAAAAGTTTTAATTTATGACTTCAAAACTTGCTTAAAAAAACACTTCAAATCAAGTATTTTTATCGCCTATTTATAATATGTTTTTATTTTTTATTAATGATTAGCTGTTTCCGATTATTTAGCTCCACAACCATGTAAAGCGTCATTAATCTTATCCATTATTGTTCCGCAGGGGATAATTAGTGGCTTATCTGTGATAGTGAGTGTGAGTTTTGACGCTCCGTCCCATTTAAAACGGCCTTTAACTCCATATCCTTCAATTTCGCCTTCGTTACCTGCAGGTATTTTTATTCCAGCTTTATCAAGTCTCTTTCTCAAACAGCTTAAAACATCTTGCGTAACATTATTGTATGTTACTGAATCGCATCCACCCATATTTTTTCCCCTTTTATTTTGCTAAATAGTCGTATTTTGTATTTAAATTCAAATCAAAAATTAGTGTATGTCTGTCCTTCTATGAATACAAGACAACTATTTATTAAAGGTATACTAGTATAAAATTGTTACAGAAAATAACTTTAGAATCTATATTATTATCGCGTACCGGACCTGTCTTGTAAGTGAAAAGCAAGCTAGGATAAATTGCAAAATAAAATAAAATTAAAATAAGATAAAAAATTAAAATAAAAATTGAAAGTAAATAAAGTTTCTAATGCAGGCAAAAGCTAAAAGTTACTTGTTATCCTTTTTAAATAAATATTGAATTAAATAATTGAATGCAGCATCACCTTATCTCCAGGATCCTTTTCAAGCTTCTGCCAGAGCGAGATATTATTTTTTCAAGTTCCTGAGGATATTCTGCAGGAAACCTTTTTTTTCGAAATACTGCTGGTGGTAGTCCTCGGCCATATAGAAGGCAGAAATAGGGACAATTTCCGTTACAATGGGATTTTTGAAAGCGCCTGATTTTTTAAGCCTTTCTTTTGAAGCAAGGGCAGCAGCTTTTTGTCCATCATCATGATAAAAAATTGCTGAGCGGTATTGTTTTCCAACATCAGGGCCCTGACGGTCTATTGTTGTCGGGTCATGAATTTTCCAGAAAACGTCGAGCAGAGTTTCATAGGACACAACTTTAGGATCAAAGATCACCCGAACTGCTTCTGCGTGCCCGGTATTAAGCGTACAGACCTGTTCATAGCTCGGGCGCTCAAAATGCCCCCCGCTGTATCCGACAGCGGTTGAAACAACTCCTTTTACCTGCCTGAAAGCTTCTTCAATTCCCCAGAAACATCCTGCTGCAAAAGTTGCCTTTTCGAAACCTTTTCCCGGATTTTCAAAAAAGGCTTCTTCAGAGGCTTTATCCCTTTCATTTTCAGCTATATTTTCTTCCATATTCTCCCCGCCTGATTTTTAATATTTATTGTATTATTCGATTATCTGTTACACTAATTTGCAGTCAGCAGATCTATTAATTAAGATCCGGATTAAGCTCCACATTAAGATCTGCATATTTTTATTATATTTAAGATCAGTTTGCAGATATAGCTTTCAGAAAGATAATTTTTAGAGCCTGGTTTACAGGCAGCTTTTATTTTGATTCGGTGGTTAAGATCCATTTTTAGAGACTTTTCCCATGAGTTCCCCTTCGGCAACAATATGTCCGATCATCTCGCTTTCAAGTTCTTTTCTTCCTGCTCCTGCTTTAAGTTCAATCTGCCTGTCAAGGGCATAGACTCTGAAGAAATACCTGTGAGTTCCTGATGGAGGGCAGGGGCCTCCATATCCTATTTTCCTGAAATCGTTCAGACCTTCGATTCCGGGAATAGAGTCTTCCTCTATTTTTGCAACAGGCTCGATATTCCAGACAATCCAGTGTGTAAACGTTTTCATAGGAGCGTCAGGGTCGTCCATGATAAGCACTAAACTCTCTGCTTCTTCAGGAATTCCTTCAAATTGCAGAGGCGGATTTATATTTTCTCCTTTACAGGTATACTTTCTTGGGATAGTACCATTAGCTTGAAATGCGCTGCTGAAAACTTTTATGTCCTGGATATCCATAGTCTTGTCCCCTTTGCCAGTATCGGAAGATCCATTGCTTACAGGCCTTTCCCCTTTTTCTTTTTGAATACATCCTGAAATTATAAATATTCCCGCAAGTAAAAAGGCCAAAATAACTGCTCTGGCTCTTATCTTCATATCCGGCACCAGTTCCTCATAAATTAACTGCTTAATGAAATAATATTAAGCTAAAGAGATATAACTTTAAGGCTTGATCTTAAACCATAAGCTAAAATTGAGCACCAAAAACTCGATTTTTTTATCTAAAGCCATATCTGGAGATTTAGACCCTTTATTTTTCTCGAAAATAAAATTAAAATTTAATTAAAGTGTTTTCCCTAACGCGAATAACCAGTTCTTATGATAAAATTAATAATTCTTTGACCCAAATGGCAGAAATTATAGAAAATGAAAACTATTGAAAAGGAAAATTATAGAGAAGGAAATTATAGAAACTGAAAATTATATAAAAAGAGATAGAATAAATATATTAAACTGTCTCCTGAAAGCCTGAACTTCAGGTCTAAGCTTTCAGGAAAACAGATTCTAAGTTTAAGAGGATTTTAGTCCTCTACTTCAAGGGCTTGAATTACATCGTTGACAGTGGCTTCTCCTTTAGCAACGCGCCTCACAATCGGATAAATGAATGAACAATCATCGATTGCTGCCCAACGGGCTTCTCCTACGCGTCTTACAACTTCGTTCATGACGTTGCCACATTCAGTGCAATATCTTCCTTCGCTTTCTATTCCACAAGCTTCACATTTCATTAAAAATCCCCTATAACTATGGGAGTGTGAATGATAAATAAATTATGGTGATATCCGTGTATATTTGCACGCGTCGAAAAATTAAAAGTAGGAGAAAAGAAAAATTCGAAAACAGGATACAGTAAATTTTTTATATAACATTATAACGTGTTAACTTTAAAACTTTAAATCATTTCAAAAATTAAAACAAACCTATAGTTTTCAGATACTTAAAATTCTCTATCCTTATCAGCTTTAAGTAGCTGCATTATGTTTCTCTGGTCTCTATTAGTTAGAATTAATCATAATTAAAATTAAATAAAAATTAAAATTAAAATCATAATTCTAATTCTAACTTAAACCGCAATTCTGATTATTCAAGATTGTTAATAATTTGTTCTATTTCTTCTACATCAGTACTTTTTATAGTTATTTCTTCCTTATTCTGGACTCCTAATTTAAGTTCAACAGCCCTTTTAAGCTGCGGGAGTTCCCAGATTGACTGACTCTGAATTTTCGGAATAGTTCCAAGCGTTTTTAAAAGGGCAAGCCCAACAGCATCATTTGCAATTACATCTGAAGTTGCGAGTACAAGTCCAGGCTCTCTTAAAGTCCCTATGTTAGGGCCATCTGTTACAAAGCATTTCGTTGCGTCCGAAATGTAAAAGTCAGGCCTGTAGACCAGATTTGATTCCGCAATCATGTTCCCAAAAACCGTGTCCCAATTCTGCCCATGAGGAAGCTGCCTTCTGTCCCTGTCTGATGTTATGCTTATCTGAGACTTAAGGCCCATTGTAAATGTTGCAGTCCAGTGTGTCTTTATTACAGGCAGGGCAATAGTATAATCAACCGCTTCCAGAAATTCAGGCACATCAAACCCATAGGGCCAGGAATAAGCTCCTGCAGGCTCTACATGCTTCCTTTTCATTTTATCAAAGGTCAAAATTTCATCGGTTCCTTCAACCTCAGCAACCTGCCAGAGCCCAAGTCTTTTCATTACCTGTTCTGTGTTTAAAGATGTCATGGACTTTTCAGCAACAATAATTCTTGCGGGATTGCATTTCCTGGCTTCCCGAATAGCCCCTCTGAGGACTTCAGGATTTGTAGAGCCAGGAGGCAAATCTGCAGTATTTGCATTTGGCCGGATCAATACTGTTGATCCTTCTTTTATTCCAAGCCCGCCAGCAAGTTCGACCGCTACTTTCACGGATTCTACTGTATCCTTATTTTTTGAAATTCCAACAAGTACCATACTCAAACTCCTATTTATTAATTATAATTTGAAATATAAAAATGAAGAAGATCGATAATTCAAAAAGGAAAATCTCAAATAAAATCTTAAATAAAATCTCAGATAAAAGCTCCTTAAAAATTTCAAAAAAGATATGGAATAAGGAAGCTCGGGAAGGAAAAATAAATTATGAGTATATGGCAGTAATGAATATACAACAGAAGAGAAAATCTGAAAAATTTGAATGCGCTCGATAATTTTATTAATCAATTTTATTGCTAAACGAATTTTATAAAATATTTCGCGAGTGTTGAATTACTCGCGTAATTTGCATTCACACATTTCTATAAGTGCGCCTTCCCCAATCCTTGAACCGCGTGCAATAAGAGTGTCGCCAGCCTGTACTGTGGTATTACTTTTTGGGGCATAGACCCATCTTTCAGCTCTTTTTATTGCCATAACATGAAGGCCAGTTTCGGTTTCGAGCTTCAGTTCCGAAAAAGTTTTTCCGACTATTGGAGAGCATTTTTCAACCTGGAGGCGTGTGATAACCTCTTCGGAATTCCGAACCGCAAGGGTAATGATCGGATGAAGTTCAATATCCCTTAGCACGGTATCTGCAATCCCGTAGGCAGCATCCGAAATAGCCTCGGAAGCACTTGCCAGATGCAGGATTCCCCTGAGCTGGTTTACATCTTCAAGGTGTTTTGCAGTTTCAAGAACCCAGTGCTGGAGTTCGTATTTCATTGAATCCATTTCTGACTCAAGTGCACTTACTTCATAGGCAATATCTTCGTTGTCGAACAGAATAGCAGAGTATGCAAGCCCAATAGAGAGCTCGGACATATTTTTCATATCAACGATGATATCTACTGCCCTTTCAAGGTCTTTTATAAGCTTATCGTGTTCAATTTCCCTGGGAACGAATTTCCGGGTAGTGGCCATCTCAAAAAACAGAGTTACACCCTCATCGTGCCCTCTGGCAATCAAAACATCTCCCTGCCTGAGCCTTGTTTCTTTGTCAGGGTCATATATCCAGTCTTCGTTTCTCCTGATAGCAATAATCCACATGCCTGTTTCAAGGTCCAGTTCAAGGTCCCCAAGAGTATGCCCTACCATTAGAGATTCTGCAGCAATTGTTGCCCTTACTATGGTTTCTTCCGCTTCCCTGAGCGCTACTTTCAATTCCATGGGAATGCCCATATTCATGAGCACGATTTTGGCAATATCCCCTGCGGCATTTGCGATATTTTCCGAGGATGCAGCAACCTGTAAGACTCCCAGGAGCTCTTCGGCTTCATCTACCCTGCGGGTTGTTAGCATCGCAGCCATTTTCATATGATAATCAAGGGTATCCATCTTGTCTTCAAGATTGAGTACTTCTTCTGCAATATCCTCATCATCATAGATCATTGCAGAGTATGCAAGGTCTACCATGAGTTCGGAAGTGTCCTTCATCTCAGTTAAAAGGTCTTTGAGATTCCTTGGACTATATCTGAATTCTTTAGGGAACATGGTCTCTATATCAACTCTACCTTAGTTGGTGTGTAAGAGTATATATCTCATAGTAATTTTAATTTTTGAATTATTCAGGCTTTTAAAAGCTGACCTGAATTAATAAAATAACTTATTGATAAAATAATTTATTAACAAAATAGCTTACAAAAATATATTCGTTTATAAGATATTTAGCAAATGTAATGCAATCAGAATCCCGGTAACTCCCACCAAATCTCCAAGACTTGCGATAATCGGAATTACGGTATCATCAGGATCAATTCCGAACCTGTGAGATGCAAAAGCAATAGCAACTGTTGCGGAATACACAACAGTGAGCTCTATAATAACTGCTATGATGCTGATTTTCAGCAGGGCTGAAAAGGACATTTCATATCCAAGCAGGCTGCTTGCCAGAAAAACCAGGACGCTAACAGAAATTGAGGAAATAAATCCCACGATTGAAGCTGCAATTACACTATTGCGCACAACCGGATTATGCCTTAGGTTATCTCCAAGCCCCATATGAAACGCAGAAGAAAGCCTTGCTCCAAGCATGCTGCCTGTATCTCCCCCTATTTTAATAAGGGCAGGAATCAGGATCAAAATTGCAGGCATGGAAATCAGGCTGTTTTCTCTTGAGTTCAGGATCTGCCCCACAATGATTCCCATTACACAGGTGACTAAAAGTACCGGAAGCCCTCTCCTTATAAGGCCGTCAATTGTATAATATGGGGTGTGCCTGGCTTTTTTGCTTGCCGTTTTGTTCAAAGCGCCACCACCATTTTTGCGGTAAAGAAAAGCATAAGCATGGAAACAATGTCACCAATGGTTGCAATGGAAGGCGTTACTACGTTGTCAGGATCAAAACCAAATCTAAAGGTTCCAATTGCCAGAAAAACCGCAATAAAGGCAAGAATTATTCCTGAAGTAAAGGCTGAGATCACGCAGATAAGCAGAAGCTTTAGAATTCCTGCACTCTCAAATCCGAGGGCAAGACTTACAAAGTGGCCAAGAAGCCCAAGGACTGCAGCCGTAATAACACTAAGAATCAGGGACCCTGAAATGTTATTGGTAAGTTCCGGGTTTTTCATATCGAATTCCGTGATCAATCCCAGGTGAATCGCACTTCCAAGCCTGGACCCAAGCGTTGAGGAAATATTTCCTCTAAGCCCGAGTACCCCTGGATAAATAACAAGTAGTCCTGGAATCATCTCAAGCTCGTTTGTCATTCCGGAAAAAATAACCCCTGCAATAACCCCTCCAACAGTCGCAATAAGTTCAAAAGGCAGCGCTTCACGTACAATTGAGGAAACGCTTGCATATTCACTCAGGTATTTATCTATATATCGAGACTCGAAAATATCCTCGTCCCTGTGCGACTCGGAGGGCATGCGCTTGTATAATACCCTGATATTATTAAAATAATCGGTAATCCAGAAAATTGAGGCTGTCACAATTTTTCAATTTTATCTCTATCTTTACAATAAAATTAAAAGATAAAAACCCTGTTTATTATATATTTATTATGAAATGCTTATAATTTGCTCGAAAGCCTCTTTGATTCCGGATAAAAATAAATAACTTGCAGCCGTTACCTGATAATAGATATCTATGGTGATTGGTGTAACATTAATAAATGTGCTGCCAGGCTATGAAAAGGCAGCATATAGGGAACTGAGGAATATAACAGGGATAAAGGATGTTTATCATGTCTTTGGAGAATATGATTTTGTAGTAATTATAGATGTCAAAGATCTGAATACACTTAATGACGTTGTAGACAGTATAAGACAGAGCGAAACTGTTACTGCCACGCAAACTATTATTGGAGCAGAACTTTAAGGTGCACAAAAAATTACTTAAGTTTTAGATTAAGGTCTAATTTAGATTTAAGTTCAGGTAAAATTTAGATTTAAGTTTGATTTAAGTTTGATTTAAGTTTGCATAGACCTATATTAGATTTGGTTTCAGATTCAAGTTCGTATTCAGGTTCAGGTTCTTATTTTCCTCGTTTAACCTGCCTAGTTTAATCCTTCTAATGCGTTTTACCGTCTTTATTGTCTTTATTCTCTTTTAGCCTTTTTTAATTTTTCTTTAATAACACTGTTTTAAATTTTCTTTTCAGTTTCTTCAATATTTGCTAATTCTAGCAAAAAATGGTATTATGAATAATAGTCTATTATTTACTGGTTATCTATTTGCTTGAAAACCTTTTCTGATTCTCTTTTTCTCTTGTCAGACTTTTTCAATATCTGAAACTTTTTAGAATTTATTAACGTATTCAGGATTTTTTAAGGATTTCTCGTTAAATAGAATACTTTTTCATTAAATCCTTGCTTGCCAGGTATTTAATGATTAAATTCTATTCTCTTTAAGCCGTGGATTTTAAAAAATATAAACAGTAAATTAAGAATCAGACCTCTATAAAAAAGAAAAAGCTGAACTTAAATTGAAGTAAAAAATCGCAATAGAAATAAAGAATATTTTTCTTATTAATTCACTTATATAATTAGTTTATAGAATATTTATATAGGGTTAAAAGAATACTTTTCCCAGATCCAGAAAGCAAAAAATTCAGAAAAAAATAAAATATCTCTGCCTTAAATATTTATAAGGTAAAATAATAAGAAAGAGCAAACAAGAAAGAGAAAAAGCGATACATTTTCAATACATTAAATTAATTTTTGAACCTGAGGTAAATTTTCATGGAAATTCCTATTGCAGAAGAGCTTGCAAAAAAACAAAAATCAATAAGTGTAGCAGAATTTTTTGAGAAAAATAGGCAGATCCTGGGATTTGACTCTGCACCCCGAAGCCTTATTACAACCGTCAAAGAAGCTGTAGATAATGCCCTTGACGCCTGTGAGGAAGCAGGAATTTTGCCTGATATTCTTGTCCAGGTCGAAAGGACAGGTCAGGACTATGTAACTGTTATTATAGAAGATAACGGGCCAGGGATCGTAAAAGAGCAGATTCCTAAAGTTTTTGCAAAGTTGCTTTACGGGTCCAGGTTTCATGCGCTCAAGCAGAGCAGAGGACAGCAGGGAATAGGAATTTCTGCAGCCGTACTTTATGCCCAGATGACTGCAGGCAGGCATACAAAGATTCTTTCTAAAACCAGCTCCAATACTCCTGCTCATTATTATGAGCTGATGATCAATACAAGTACGAATGAACCTGATATTCTGACAGATGAAATTAAGGAATGGTTCAGGCCTCATGGGACCCAGATAGAACTTGAAATGAAGGCTGCATATGTGAAGGGAAGAAGACAGTCTGTTTATGAATACCTCAAAGCCACAGCAATAGTAAACCCGCATGCAAGAATTACTCTTATTGAGCCTGATGGTACTGAAGAGGTTTTCGAAAGAGCCACAGACAAAATGCCTGACCCTGCAGAAGAAATTTTACCACATCCTGAAGGGATTGAACTTGGCACTCTCATGAAAATGCTGCACTATACAGAGCGCCAGAAACTTGCTCCTTTTCTTCGCTACTCTTTCTGTAAAATAGGCCTGCTTACTGCTGAAGAAATCTGTAAGGCTTCAGGACTTGATCCGGAAATTGATCCTCATGTGCTCGGCAGGCATGAAGCAAGAAAGTTAATTGAAGCTTTTGAAAAAGTAAAGATTATGGCTCCTCCTACGGACTGCCTTTCTCCTATAGGAGAAGAATTGATCTACAGAGGCCTTGAAAAGGAAACAAATGTGGATTTCATTGCCACAAGCACCAGGAAACCTGCAGTCTATTCCGGAAACCCCTTTGTTGTCGAAGTCGGGCTTGCTTACGGAGGGAACCTTCCAAAAGAAGATAAAATCAGCATTATGCGTTTTGCAAATCGTGTGCCTCTGCTTTACCAGCAGGGAGGCTGCGTAACCACGCATGCTGTTGAAGATATCAAATGGAAGCAGTACGGAATAAATCAGCCCGGAGGAGGAATTCCTGCAGGGCCTGTAATTCTCCTGATCCATGTGGCTTCCATAAACGTGCCTTTTACCTCGGAATCAAAAGATGCAATCGCAGATATCCCTATAATAAAAGAAGAAGTTGATCTTGCAGTCAAGGATGTTGCCAGAAAACTTAAGCACTATCTCAGCAAACAGAGCAACCTTAAGAAACGCCGGGAAAAAGAGATCATAATTACAAAAGTGTTGCCTAAAATGGCGGTAAAAGTTGCCCATATCCTGGAAAAAGATGTCCCTGATATCAATCCTGTTGTAGCAAATATCATGGGGAACCTGCTTGTGCATAGGAAAGTTAGAAAGAACGAAGATGGGACAGCAGATATTGTAATAAAGGTTAAAAATTTCGGAACCACAACCCATTCCTTTAAAGTGCATGAGATGCTGCCCTGGAACATCAGTAAAGCAAAACCCGAACCAAAAGTTGTAACCCTTGGAAATGATTACGATTATATCTGGGACATCTCTGCAACTGCCGATTCCTCAAAAGTGCTAAGCTACAGGCTTGAATCCGTAACAGACCAGGAACTTAGCAAGCTCCCAAGCCTTATAGTAGAAGGGATAGAAGAAGAACTGGTAACAGGGGCAAAAGCCTTTAAAGGGCTCTAAGCCTTCAAGGAATTCAAGAAGAGTGTGGTAAAGTACCTTAAATAGGACTTTATTGTGAAACAAGGATCTATGGTATTTAATAATTGGATTGAAGGTTCTAATCGAAGTATATAAAGATCTAATAAGGTGGTTAAAGGTTAGTCAGGTGATGTAAAAATGGCAGGAGAAATTAAGGATAATAGTATACATACTAAAAGAGCCCATGCGGATGCTCTGGCCCGGGAAAAATTACTTGAAATTGCAGAAAAAATCTATTCCCAGTTTGAAAACGAAGTTGTCCCGAGCGTCAGTTTGCCCAGCAGAACCAAAGGAAATATTGAATATTCCGATGAAAGCGATGTCTGGGTTTATGGAGACAGGGAAAGCGAAAGAAGTGCAAAAACCGTAAAAGGAGCCTTTCAACTCTTAAAGACGACATACGCTACGGATTTTCTTATAAACGAACACCTGGCCCACTCCCGAGGTTCAACCCTTCGAGAACTTTATTACATTTCAGAAGGCTGGGAGGCTGCCAAATTCAAAGAGCAGGCTGAAAGTGACCGCCTCATTGAAGACCTGGAACTCCTGACCAGCCTTCAGAGAGAATATTTCCACATGCGCCCTGAAGAAGATGGGGCTACTATGTTCGGACCCATCGAAATTTCTGAGCAGACCAAGCGGGGCGAAAGACTGATCCACTGCCAGAAAGATGTTGGAGAAGCTGGCTACCAGATCCCTTTCAATGTGGAAAACATTGAGTTCAAAGCTCATGATGCCAGGATGATAATTGCCATAGAAACAGGCGGTATGTATGCCCGTTTGATGGAAAACGGATTCGATGAAGCCCATAATGCAATTCTTGTGCATCTCAAAGGCCAGCCAGCTCGTTCAACCCGCAGGATTATCAAACGCATGAATGAAGAATTAGGAATCCCTGTAGCAGTTTTTACTGACGGCGACCCCTGGTCTTACAGGATCT
>JBNAKO010000018.1:0-3702 GCA_049706495.1 Methanosarcina sp.
AATGGAATCGCAATATCAATGTCAAAGAAGATATTTTTTTCTAGCTCTAAATTCAGGCTGATTCTGCGATTTCCTACACTATAAGTTTGGAATAGGTTTTTGGTAAGCTTTTCAACGTATAATGGGAAATCAAGAGTATCAAGTTTGCCGCTTTCATGTAATTCTTTATGGATAAATGCAATTGACATTACTCTGTTCTGGCTTTCTTTGAAGGCTTGAATAACTTCTGTATTCTGTACAAACTTTTTATTGCTAAACTTTTCAGCTTCAAGATCTAGAAGAGAAAAAATTACTTGAAGGTTATTTTTTACTCTATGATGAATTTCCTTCTGGCGGGCAGCTTCATATTTTGCATGAACTTCTTCAGCCGTTTTTTTCTCAGTAATATCCTGAACAATTCCGGCCGAACGGAGCGGCTTGCCTTCTATGTCATGAACTATCGATGCAGTGACCTGAACCCATATTACCCTTCCATCCTTGCGAACATAGCGTTTCTCAGCACTAAACTTTGAATCACCTTCACTAAAATAATCAGCTAGTTGCTTGCAGTTGTAATCACGATCATCTGGATACAACAGTTCTGCTACATTCATTCCAAGAAGTTCTTCGCGACTGTAGCCTGTGATCTGGCAATAGAGATCATTAAAATTTATTAATTGTCCTTTACAATCTATCTCTACAGTCCCCACTGCAGAGTTATTGAAAAAAGTCCTATATCTCTCCTCGCTGCCCCGTAAAGCTTCCTCTGCCAGCTTGCGGCTAGTAATGTCACAGGAGGCACCAAACCATTCAATGATCTCTCGATTTTTATCTAGAAATGGAATTGCGCGAGAGTATACCCATCCTACATTTCCATCCGCTTTTCTAACACGATGTTCCAGTTCAAAAATACTTTTTTTTCGGATGGCTTCATTGATAATAACTGTTACGTGAGGTTGATCTTCTGGGAGGATATATTCCTCAAGCCAGTAGCCATTTGACTTCTCTGTATCAGATAAAAAACCCCGCCCGCACAGCTTGTTCATCTCCTTCCAATCTGGACTCATACGATATATTATTTCAGAGCTGGCCGTAACAAAAGCACGCAAGTGGCTCTCGCTAGCTTTCAGAGCCTCAGCAATATTTTTACGTTCGGTGATATCCTGAACTGTCCCGCGCAGGCCCACTATCTGGTTGTCAGCGTCGCGTACGACTGCGCTGCGGATAGTGACCCAGATCGGAACAGTGTTACGGAATGCATGCAAATCCAATTCGTAAGCATCACCTGTTTCCAACGTTTTTTGCATGACAGCATTAAGTCGTTCCCAGTCTTCTACAGGATAGCAACACCCTCGCTGTTCTTTGAACTCAGGCATTATCTGTGTAGTGAGATCAAAGCCAAAAATGCGCAGGCCTTCATCGGACATAGCGGTTATATCTTTCTGAGCATCCCAATACCAATTGCCAATATGAGCTAACTGTTGAGCTTCGGTCAGTTCTGCTTCTTTTTCTCGCAGTTCCTCTTCAGCTAGTTTGAGTTGCTGTTCCTCATATTTTCTTTGCAGAGCCTTTGCTATAGAAGGAGCTATCGCTTCAAGATCTTCCTGCTGTTCCATGCTATACCCATTTTCACGGTTTGCAACAGCAAGTATGCCCATTATTTTTTCGTCTAAGATAAGTGGGACACCTAGAAAAGATGTAAATTGAGGATGGTCTTGAGGTATTCCAGTGATGTCAGAATGTGAAGATGGATCATTGATAAAGACACTTTTACCTTTATCAATAATGCTACCATACAGCCCATGCAGTACAAAATTACCAGGATGATGCCCGGTCTTATTGTATATTTTACACCGTTCCCACCACATACTGATCTCTATATCATTTAATAGTCCATCAGCACCAATTTCTCCGACAAAACCAAATTGACTCTCTGTTACTTCCAGAGCTACAGATAAACATGAGTTTCCAAGTTCTTCTTCGGTTTCGGCTTTCACCACACTGCCAAAAATGCGATTTATTGCTCTTAAAACTTTATTGTATCTCTGCGTCCTGTGCTCCTCTAGCTTGCGCTGCGTGATATCTCTTATGATCAGGCTAGTCTTTTTATTTCCATAACTATCTTTGAAGAGGCTTGAGGAAATCTCACCTATAAAAATTGATCCATCTTTTCGTTTTAAAGTTAATTCAGCTTTCGACTGACCAGCTAATTCTCTTTCCTTATGAGCGGATGTAAGTTTTTCATCTTTAACCACCAGACCTTCTCTTCCAGCTTGTATCATCTCATCCTCATTCATGCCGAAAAGTTGACATGCTTGAGGGTTTGCAGAAAGAATCGTGCCATCAGGCTTGGTGAGCAAAATTCCATCAAGGCTGCTCTCATATAATGAGCGGTAGCGTTCTTCGTTCTCTTTTAGCAAATTATAAGCTTTTTGGAGTTCTGCGGTACGCTCTTTAACTTTTTCTTCTAATTCAAAATAGGCTTTTTTAAGAGTTTCTTCCAATCTTTTTCTTTCTGTGATATCCTCGCTTACCACTACACCGCTAATAATCTGGCCTTCTTCGTCCCGAATAGGGGCCGCGCTGACACTTACTATCCTTCGGGTCCCATCAACTAATTGGAACTCGATTTCTTCTCCTATTATTTCCTCCCCTTTCTGGATAGCCCGAGCTAGAGGCAATTCTTCTTCAGTATACTGCCTACCATTTGGATGGAAGCAGGTATATTCCCCATATTCTTCTATACCTGCGGGTGGAGGGAGATTGTCACGAAATATCTTTTTTACATATTCGTTTCCAATAAGCAGTTTTCTTGATGTTGCTTCCGCAACAATGACTTCAACTGGAAGATATTTCAGTAAAGTTTCAAAATGAGATTTCGCAGCTAAAGATCCCTGGGATAATTCTTTGGCTCTACCATCTGTTTGTTTTAAATCTTCAGTTTTCTTTCTTCTGTAGCTTTCTATTTTCTTCCATTCTCCATTCCTTTTACCTAAAGCGAAATCATGATTTCCAGCAATTTCAATAATATCGATTGAACTATACATTTCGAGAGGATACGTGCATAGAACTCTGATAGGATGTTTATCTGTGATGGAATTTATTCTTCCTTCGTAATCGATAATTTCTTCTAGGCTGTTTTTTTCTAGTGAGCAGATCTCGTTACTTACTCTTAGCCCTGTATACCCTCTGGTATAAGCTTCATTTATTTTTTCAATCAGGTTGCCTAAGATTCCCTGAGTCTCAAAAATACCTTTTTTTGAATGCAAATCAGTATAGGGAATAAGTTCGATTTGCTGCCTTTCAAGATAAAAATCAAAGTCAGGAACAAATTCATTTAGGACCTTTTTTGTCTCTTCTATATTTAGAAATTCTGGAGTAATCCATATGCAAAGCTCTGAATTTTCCAGGCCTGCTTTGAAATAAGGCACGACTATATCTAACAAATCTTTTTCTGTCTGGTAGAATTGACAGAAATGCGCACCCCAGAAAATATCTTTAATAAGGTCAATAATATAATTCCCACCCATTATTTTTCTTAAATAGACAGCTTAAAATTAATAGGTTATGTTTTAACATTTTGTATAGTGAAAGATACCGATCTTACGTTATTTAATCCTAAATCTGTTTTTGATAAATCAACTTTATTAGGATTTACGCAGTTGAGCTGAATAAACAACAGATTTAGGATTAAATAACGTAAGATCGGTATCTTTCACTATA
>JBNAKO010000019.1:0-3617 GCA_049706495.1 Methanosarcina sp.
CAGGACAGTATTACTCCCAATAAGTACTGTATCCGAGATTACGTATGTATTGGGACCTTTTAAATGAACGGTTGCAAACTCAGGGTTTTTTGCAGCATATTCAAGAGCCTGGTTTATCTCTACCTGGTCATCGCTTCCATCACAATTATAATCCCCGCTGCCATCTGCAGAAACGTAGATTATTGTGCTGGAAGGAGTCGTTGAAAAGGCAACATTTATACTTGCAATTAAAAAAATGAAAATTATGCTTGTTATACATATCTTCCTTTGTCCCCACCTTATTTGCCTTTTTTCATTCATTTTATTTCCCCAAATACATGAACTGTAACCCTTTAAGAGTGAACTACCCCTCCCTAAATTCTTCGCCTTTCGGCTCAGTTTTGAGGAAGGAGCTTCCTTCGAGTGTTTTACTCATTTGGTTTTGGTTCCAAGAACCTCAATCCCATCATAAAACCTGTTTGTCGAAGATTTGCAGAAAAATCCTGCAAGCTTGTCCACAAAGCATTCTGCGATAGGAAATTATACATGATATTGATAGCAGAATTTCTATCTCTATCAATATAATTGCCACAATCGCATTCCATATTTCGCTTCCATAATGGCATTTCGTGTATTTTTCCACAAACATAACACATTTTGGAAGTATAGCTTTCATCAATTTTTATTACTCTTTTACCTATAAGTTCTGCTTTATAGGCTAAAAATTCGATGAAGCGAGATAAATAACCTTGATTTTGAGTAGATCTGTTTTGCTCTTTCTTTCTTTTACCTTTAAGTTTTTTGGATTGAGCCATATTCTTGACTTTCAGATCACCGACAATGATAGTATTTGCTTTAGTATTGTTAACCATTTTTAGAGAAAGCTTATGTTGGAAATCTTTTAATTGATTAGATTTCTTTTTCTCCATTTTTCTATAAGTTTTATGAAGACTAAGGTATTTTCTACTTTTCTTTGAGCCTTTCTTAACTCCAATGCAATGATCTCTTCTTGATTTGATTACATCTATTTTGGGATTCCAATACTTATCAATTCTCGGAGTTCTAACCTCATGGAACTTTCCTTTAAGGTTAATACAGGTTACTATTTTCGTTATACCTGCATCGTCTGCTTGATACAATCCATTGTTAATATATTCAGGCGCAGCTACTTCATAAGTTATTGATATATAGAAATCTCCGTTTGCTTTGAACGGATGATCATTATAGATTTCTATTTGCTTTACATTTTCAAACCTTTTTCCTAAATCAAACGCAAGTTCAGTATCATTTACTTTGTGAGAAAATGTAATCCAGTTTCTAGCCTGATAAAACCCACTTTGATTATAAGGAATAGTATGGAAAAACTTTCTACTTTTGTAGTCAGGAGGTCTTGCATCAAGATAACCATTTTTCCACAAACTAAAAAACGATTTATAATTTGCATCAAGTTTTTTCAGAATCCCTTGTAGAGTTTTTGAATAAACCGCCTTGTATTCAGGATTTCTTTCCTTGAAAACCGGTAACTTATTTTGTTGATCTACATACTTAATACTTTTTCTATCAAGCCGCCATGCATCTTTTCTTTCAGCTAAAGCTAGATTATACAAAGAACAACATCTATCAGAAAGTTCCCAAAGAACTTTCAGTTGATCCTCAGTTGGGTATATCTTAACCCTCGTCGTTAGATGCATATCAGTATATAAATAGAAGATTTTAGAATAAATAGGATTTCAGAATTAAGAAAAGGTTTATGTATTGAAGTTTGAAAGTTATATTCGCTATTGTGCGAGGCTGCGCTTTCATCCCCCACCTGTCCGAACCGATAAATCGGTTCTACCAAGGAAGGGGACTTCCCGCTTGCGCCTCCCCACTCCCATAGTTAAAAAAAGTCATCTGGCAGGCTAATAAAAACTCCAGAAAGAAGCTTTAGCCTTAAATCAAGATTAAATCACGATTTTAGTTTGCACTTCTCTAAAAATAATTATAACCCTAAAAAATTCATCGGATCATATTGATTTCATATTATAGAGGTTTTCATTCATAAATAAGTCGATTTGAAACTATTTTATTTTTCCAACTCTTTGTTAGAAGATACAGGTTATGACATAATATTTTATAATTCTAAATAAATGTCATGTTTTTGACAAAATATGATTTTCCGTATCTATGAATATTAAGGTCAAGGGTAAAAGAGCAATGAAATAAATATTATATCCTGAGTAAAAAGTAACTCTCAAAAAATGTAGCTTTCATCAATTTCAATACTGTTGGCTAAATATCTGAAAATATTACAATCCTTGAAATATAATGTTTTTTAAGATTTTTAAATTTATATTTAAAAGTTGGACATCAATTCCTGAATAAATTCTAATGAGTAATATTAATAAGAAATATTTATTCTCTACCTATTATCACTTTTTGCTGTATAATCTCTTTTTGCTGTATATTTCCTGGATATTTTTTCCTGAAAATTCCAGTTCACAGGCTCTCAAATTAATCTCAATTCTACAAATCCTGAACAGTCATAATAAAAAACCAATTTCTGGTTCCAAACATATAGAAATATCTGAAGTCTGTAAAAACGGGGAGGGGGAATAATTATCATTAAATCAAAAGCAGACTACGATTTCTATCTTAAAGCAGATAAATTAGCTTTAGGGAAAAATTATAAAAAGCCTAAATTAGTAGGCGATGACATCTGGAAATTTGAAAAATTACTACGAAAGGCAGAGTACTATAATAATTGCAAAAAATCTTTTCTTTCCAGGCTATATCTCAAATACATATTATTTAGATATTATAAAATGAGCGTTAGTCTGGGTTTTAGCATCCCATTGAATGTTTTTGGACCCGGGTTAAGTATAGCTCATAGAGGTACGATTATTGTAAACAAAAACGCTCATATTGGAGAGAACTGCAGGATACATGCCTGCACAAATATAGGCTCTAATAGAGAAAGTAATCTGGCACCTAAAATAGGTGATAATGTCTATATCGGACCAGGCGTTAAAATCTTCGGGGATATTTCGATAGCTGATAACATTGCAATCGGGGCAAATTCCGTTGTAAATAAATCCTTTTACGAAAAAAGAATTTCCATAGCAGGAGCTCCTGCTAAAAAAATAAATGAAAAAGGATCAGATGGGATTATTATCCTGGCTACCGAAATTCTGTGAACTACGGCTTGGCTGAAGGCCAACCAGCTTCCTAATTCATAGACTACCTTCTGGAGTCTCTAAAGGCTTTAAATCGGGCAGTCCCCGTTCTATTGAGTTTCGCTCATTCACGCGCTTCGGCTTTGCATGGTTGTAAGCTTGAGTCAAGGAGTTTTTCAAGACCTGTAATGCCTGGAGGGTTGACTCATTGAAAAAGGTTACCTGGTTTTCGCTAACCTTAATCTATATATTAATACAATTTAGAAGGTTAAACAGATTTTTAGATTCAATAAAGGTAAAACGTTTAAAAGTTGACGCTTATATCCACTGGGCTAAAGACCCAATGGTTTTACGCTGTTATATAAATAGGACTTACGCGGTTGAACTGAATAATCAACGGCTTTAAACCTTCAACTTTATAAAGCAGTATTTAATAGTGAAGTCTATTGAGCCTGTTTTTGAATCTCAAGTGCGTAAGTTCTA
>JBNAKO010000020.1:0-31855 GCA_049706495.1 Methanosarcina sp.
GAATACAATGCAGGTTCAAGGAATGTTGAGGACATGTTTAACGAGTTAATTGAACTGGTTAAGATACTCAGTGAAGAAGAGCAGCGATATATTGCAGAGAACTTGACTGAGGAAGAACTGTCAATCTTTGACTTGCTCACAAAACCTGATATGCACTTGACGAAGAAGGAAGAGCAGCAGGTGAAAGAGGTTGTTAAGGAGTTATTGACAACTCTTACGCATGAAAAACTTGTACTAGATTGGAAAAAGAAACAACAGGCAAGAGCTGAGGTCAAGACAACAGTAGAAGATATACTTGACCATCTTCCTGAAAAATACAGTGCAGAAGTATATCAACAGAAGTGTGAAATCGTGTTTAGTCACATATATGATTCGTACAATGGTGCCGGCCAGGGTATCTATGCCTGACTAGCGCCTAGACATTTACTAGCGTATAGCCATGGCTTTCAGAACATTACCTATTGTTTTTTACCTGCAATATTCACATTTTTCACATTTTACAGTAAAAACCACATACGTTTTTACTTTTGACCTGAAGCCAAAGCCTTTCACTTATTAACTCTTTACAGAACATGGATGTTAGGTGATTATACCCTGCATGACAGTTCTAAAGTATGGGGTAATGCAGCAATAACAGCTTATCATAAGCATAAGGCCAATGTCATTATAGGGGAAACAAACAACGGCGGGGAAATGGTAGAGCACACACTTAAAACAATTGACACAAAGGTTCCATTTAAAGTGGTCCATGCTTCAAGGGGTAAAGCTACCAGAGCGGAACCTGTAAGCGCACTATATGAGCAGGGAAAAGTACATCATTTCGGGAACTTTCCAGAGCTCGAGGACCAGCTGTGTGAATGGGTCCCTGGAGCAGAGAAAAGTCCGGATAGGTTGGACGCTCTGGTCTGGGCTATATCAAGTCTTTCAGAAAAAACCAGAATGGGCAAAATTGATTTAAGCAAATTGATTAGACCAGTCTCGGGAAATATGGGGCGCAGAAGTAGTATTACCTGGGGGTAATATGACACGGATAATCAAAGCATGTCCTCTCTGTGGTTCAGGCTAAATATATAAAAGAGACATGGAACTGAAGGAAACGCATATCGTTGCAACAATTGTAAAACTAATATTTTTATTTCCTATTTTGAAGGAATCAAAAACGGATCTTAATAGGAAGCCTGTTCCTGTTGTATTGCAAAAATGCTTAACTTAATTTTTAGAAGCATTTTCAGAATTAACATAGTAAACTATATTATTTCGCTAGTTTTGTATTGATTATGGAGGAAGTTAACTGATTTGATTTTATTTTAGGAATTGTTTTTAATCTTGTAATTATTTATTTTTTGTATCTGTTTTTACATCTGTTTATAAAAAAAGAAATAACGTTTTGCTGCAATTTTTCCATTTGAAATACAGCTAATTATTCCGAAAAAATGCACCTGTGTTTGTTTTAGAGTTGAAATAATGCGAGACCATTACAAAAACTACTAATCAGTTTATTTTTTTCACCAAATTTTCCACATGGTTCTTACTCTCTGTTACTCTAATCGTTCTTGTAATCAAAGTCTTTTATAAATATTCTAGGCATTCTTTATTTTTATAAACCTGATCATAAAAATGAAGGACTTGAAAGCTATTATCGTGTTCTGAACATTGACATTTTATAAATTAAAATGAGGAGGATAAGTGAATAATAAAAATTTGCACCAATAGCTTTAGCTTCTGCAGTTCTGATTTTATTTTTAATTTTAATTTCTTTTTCAGTATCTGCAGCACCATTTGCATATATTACTGACAATCAAAAAAGTGATATTTCGGTAATCGATATAGCTAAAGATAGTATTATAGCCAAGGTGAATGGAGTACGTTCAGGCTCCGTTGTTGTGAGTTCTGATGGAACAAGAGTATATGTGACAGATTGGGTAAATAATACAATTTCAAAACTTGATACAGGTACAAGTACTGTTACACAAAATGTGAATGTAGGCAATTATCCCGGAGGACTTGCTGTCAGTCCTAATGGATCAAAGTTGTATGCGACAAACTCATATTATGATGAGAATTCCTATTCATATAATGGATATGTTTCTGTAACTCAAAAAATATAATTTTACTCCTCTTTTATTTTTGAGGTTTTTATAACCTTTTAATTTTTATGCCTAATTCTTTCCTTATAATGAGTCCAAAAATACGTCCTGTTAAACTCTATCATATTTTAACTTTAAAAACTTGCTTTTAGATATGATTGCCAATATAGCAAAAAATAACAGTATTCCTCTACAGATGATGCATTTAAATTAAAAATTCGCTTAATGAAAAGTGCCCTCTGATCTGAGGTCTTTTATTACAGGTACGTAAATCGGTTTGATAGATGCCAATTTGATCCTAATTGTCATCCAATAGCATTAGAGCTTAACGTGCTCATTGCTTAGAGCAATTAGCTAAAAACTCTAGTGGTGCGAAAAAGAAAGAACCGTTGCCGAACCCTTCAAGACTTCTGTACAGCTCATGGGGCCAATAGGCCCCAACAGCAAGCTGCAAGCTATTCTGTGCAGCTTGGGAAACGTGGCTGATACCCTTCATAGGTTCTGTCGTTGTTCCGTGATATCGAACAGAGCCGATGTCGGGATGCGTGGGCGAGTAGCCTCTCTTCAGGAGATCAGGAGACGTCGTACTCCATCCACAGTAGAACGTCACGTGCCTTCGCAAGGCGTGCGCCATCTGCGCCCTTGTCGATCGTCAGCGCAACGGGCCGAGCCGGTGATCCACCGACAGCGTCGTTGAGTGGCAGCGCGTTCGCGGGATTGCCGTCGCTGAGCGACCCTGTGTTCGACATGGCCAAGCCGTTGTCAATGGTGAACGGCGTTGCCGCTGCATTCCCGAACTTGAGTTTTGCACTGAAGCTCCCTCCTTCAACTCCGGGGAGCAGCACAGCAACATTCGTGATGACGCCGTCTGTTGGCAAGGCAAGCTTGTCCAACGTGAGTGTGACCTTGGCGGCCACACCCGGCTTGCGGAGCGTTGCCAGTCCGGTGGTATCGATGGCAAGCGCTGAAACGAAGACCGCTCGACTTGATAACGACGACACCGCGCCTGCAGTTGTTTCCTTCGCCGCATAGGTGGCCTGCACGTCGAATGTGATGCGCACGTCTGTGACCCGACTCAATGCAGTGGCATTCGCCGACATTGGCAGCTCGAGCGTCCAGGTCGTCGCAAATCCCGAGCCCTCGAACGGCAACAATCGCTCGCCAGGCAACCCGTGCAGCTCGAAATCCCTGCGAACGCGGAACTCACTCACGGGATACGCGTCGGCGAAGCGGAAAAGAGGCACTGGAGTGCCGGCGGGTTCGCGTCGCAAGCGTGAAAAACCGCCGTTGGTGAGCATGCCGCGCACGGGCACTGATGTGCCCGGCGCATTGACTAACACGTCGACCGCTTTGATTCGATGCGCATAGGTACCTGGGTGCGCGTTCACGAGCTCGTCATCTGTCAGTGTAAACGTGCAACGTCCGGTAGCCTTGAGCTGTCCGAACGCGAGTGGCAGATCCTGAACGAGCGAGTAACTGCGCACCAGCGGCACTGTGATTCGCGCCGCAGCCAAGCGGACTGCTTCGAGCTCGGCAAGATCCAGAGACAATCGATCGACTCCGCCGACGTCGCGCATCTTCAGATCGAAGTACCCGAGTCTGATGACTCGTAGCGGTGTTCCTAGCATGTACGCAAGTGCCCGTTCGGCGAACCATGAGGCTTGAGCGGCTAGGTCGAGGTAGCGATGCAACGATCGACGCGCCACCCCGGCGAGCGCATCCCAGAAGTCGCGATTGAGGAAACGCTCGTTCTGGTAGTTGATCAGATCGCGTGCGTACGCAAGATCGGTAACCGCAATCTCCGCCTGCAGCCGAGCAATCGACACGTTTCGTTCCTGAACACGAACGGCCGCCTGGGCGGCAGGCAGCGCTTCGTTTTGCAGCGTCTTAAGCTCTCCATCGCGTTTCGTGGCTGCATCGGCCATGCCCTGCAACGTGGTCGTGCTGACGACAGCGAATGCAGCGAAACCGCCAACCACTCCGAGCCCGCCCATCGCGCTGCCCAAACCAACCGATTCTGTGGCGCTTGCCGTGCCCGTCCCTGCACCTTCGCCGAGCCCTAATGCTTCCCCCACACCGCTGGTGCTCAGCGACGTCCATCCTTCCGACGCAGATTTTCCGACATCCACCATCGAGGTAATGCTGTCCTTCATTCCTTTGAAGTAGTCCTTGAACTGGCTGAAGATCGAGTTCGCATCCTCGATCTCCTGCTGCTTCGCCGTGATCTGTTTCTCCATATCGGACACCAGCTTCTTTGCGACGACAACGCCCGCTTGTGCAATCTCTACCTGCTCGGCGGCGATGGCGACTGTCGCGCTAGCTTTACGCTCCTGGGCCTTGGCCGTCAATAGATCCAGATCAAGCTGTTCCACACGCGTGAGATACGCCAGATAGTCGCTCTGCGCAGACTTCGCACCGGTCGCCCAGCGCTGTGCGGCGCCAATCAATGTCTCGTACCTTAGGGTCGGCACGGCAGAGTCGTTGTAGCCATAGAAGTTCAGCCCGGCTTCGAGCTGCTGGAGTGCGAGGCGTGCTCGGTCAGTCTGGTTGCGTACGCGCGGATTCTCGATCAGGCCAAACCACGGCGTTGGCGCAAATACGAATGGCTGATAGGCGCTCGTGCCAGGATCTTCACCATGCAGGAACAGCACGGCCTTGTAGAGTTCCCGCGCGCGTTCGAGCATGGCCGCATCATCGGTGCGATACATCGCCTCAGCCCACGCAAGGAGCACATCTGCCTGAACAATTCGAGCGTAGCGTTCTTCGAGTGGATGCAGAATCGGCGCGTCTGGCACCAGCACGTCGTAACCGTTGCGGAATTGCGGCGTGAGCGGATACGGACCATCCAGATACCGCTCTTCGTTGTACATCAATCGAGCCGTATACGGGCGGTCTCCGAGCGCGTCGTACCAGCGCAATCGGCCAGCCACGACACGTTTCACCGCGGTAATCGAGTCCGGATGTTTCACCATTCCCGCCGCTGTACCGAGCATGCCGATGCCGATATGCAGACCTGTTACGCCGGCCAGCATCTCTACGGCACCTGCGAGATCGCCCAACCCCGACCGAATCGTTGCTCGAAGCATCGGCAGCAGAAAGCGCAGCTGGTACGTGCGCAGTCGCGTCACCTGATCACGTGCGATGCGGAAGTGGACGACGTCGGGCCACAGATCGATCGGGCGCGCCAGCTGAAAGAAGCGCTCGAATCCATCCGGCGGGTAGCTCCCTGCGTTACCGCTGAGCTCACTGATGTTACTGACCTTCATCCGACGACGGCGCGTGAGACTGAGCGGTCGAGGAAAGTTGCCCACGCTCATCGACGGTTCCCAATCCTCGCCGGGCCCTGGTTTCGGTGCAGCTGCGTTGAGTAGGCGCTCGGCCTCATCGGCAAATCTCGCGGCGGTGGCGAATTGACTCTTGTCGATGGCTTGAACGAGCTCGGTGAGCTTCGCGTCGGCGGCACCGTAGTCGAGCAGGAACGTTGCGGATCGATGGACCTCATCCATCGATCCGAAGTAGCCGTTGTAAGGAGTCATGCTCCAAGTCAGCGGCAGCCCCTTGTGATACTCGAGAAATTTCTTGCGAGCTTCATCGAGCCAAAGCCCCCCGGACACGCCCATCACTTGAGTCCGCAACGCAAACAGATTCTCCGCGAAGAAAGGCTGTTGCCGTGCCAGCCACTCATCGAATCGCAGGAAGAAGGGTGCAGACCCAACCACCTCCTTCCAGAGGATGGGCTTGCCCTCCTCTCCAGGTAGTTGCGGTTCGATGATGTTTTCGCGTGGTTCTACGGGGCCTTGTGCTGTATCGCTGAGCACTCTTGATAGCGTGTAAACGTTGAGCTGAATGGGTGAGAACATCGTGCTGTCTGGTTCGGTCACCGGCAGGCGATATCGGTTGGCGAACTCGTCAATCGTGATTGGAGCCGCAGCGAGCAGCGCATCGAGATGTTGCCGGTTCGTGTGTGTGCCCTGAACTGGCAACGTGGCCTCTGCGATAGCGAAGCCGAAACCAGACCCGGTAGGTGCAACCAAGATTGACCTGACGATCGGAATTAGCAATCGGTTCAGAGGTACTTCCACACGGTCGCTCGTTCGGAAGTCTTGGAAGAATCGCCGTTGCAGCTGACGTTCGACGATGCCAGGGAAAGTCGTCGGGTCGGCCGACACGCCCAGCTTCTGCTGATGGGTGAAAAGCACGAATACACCGCGCAGATAGTCTCGGTAGGACTGATCGTCGGGCAGTGTCCAAGGAAACACTTCCCAACCCAACCCGGGCTTGATGAATAGATCCGGATCGAAGTTGGGCTTGTCCGTCACGTCGAAGCTATGTGACAGATCGCGGACCGGTAGCAGCTGCACGCTGCCATCTCGAAGCGCATGCGGATCGAGCACGAATGCATCGCCCGTATTCGCGGCGTCTTCTTGGCGGAGCGCTACGTCGATGTCTGCGAGCAATCGCGTTCGAGTGCCGGCGGGCAGCAGGCGCGTGATACTGTCTGGCGCGGGACTCGCGAGATCACTTGCGACATCGTCAGCACGCACTCTTCGCGTCGCGATCAGGTACTCGGCCAGCATCTTGAACTGGTCGTGATCAACATAGTTCGCACCGGTGACTTCGATGACAGCGTCTTCAGCGCCATTCAACATGGTACGTGTCACTTGAAGCGCTGGACCGTCGTGTTCCGCTGCACGCAGCGTGAGCTCGTCGCGCCAAAGTGCGGGATCCAGATCGAGCACCGCGAAGCCATTAGGGCCTGTTCGTGCCTGCGCAACGACATCGAGCCCGCGACAATCGGTGCTCTGCAATTGGATAAGCACCTCACCGAGCGGCACCTCTGTGGCAGCGTCCCGAACGTGTACTCGGATATGCAACGGTTCAACTTCTGTGTTTGAAACCACAATTTCTCTTTTGCACTCAGGGCAAACAGATCTTGTCAGTCTCATGCTTCCGTCCCCTAACTTTAGTAACCTTACTTTGACATTTCGCGGTATCTGCAAGTACAATAGACGATGCAAGAATTAAAACAAAAATTGCAATTGCAGAAGCTAAAACTGCAGGATATAACTTTCCCCTATTTTTCATTCTTTTTCTCCTTCCTTTTCCCCATTTTCAAAAAACGTTAATATTAATAGACTATATATTTTAAAAAACTACTTTTTATGAGGAACTTATTAAATTATTTTAATAATGACCTATTTATCTAGACATTAAATAATTTTTATATTTATTCTCGTTTCAGAATTCAATTTAAAGCAAAAATTCTGATTAAGATGACTTTAAACAATATTTTTATTTCAAGTTTTTTATAATAAATAAGTAGTTGTTAATATATCGGCAGTCATTGGATTTGGGAAAAAGAGTCCGTATTGGTAAAAATTGAAAATTGAAGTAAGAAATTCGCATTTCGGGCATCAGGCTTTAGCTGGACAGGTTTCGAACATTTTAAAAGTGCTCGAAGCAACCGATCTTGAAGATTCTGGAAATAAAGATTGCAGGAAGTTTTGCAATTACTGGAACTTTTCCCTTACAGCTCCATGATCTGGAATAAAATTAGTTTTTCCAAGCTCCAGGATTTGTTGAAACAATCCTCATTATCAGTTAACTGTTAATATCTTCTACAGATAAAAATTTTCGTTTATTAAAGGAAAACTTATATATTTTCCTGCCAAATAAATAATGTCCTTAAATAATATCCTTCGTTTTCACAGGGGGTTGGTTAGCTTTTGTGGAGTCTGGGTACACCAGACAAAGGGTATGCTTGGAGAAGGATTTCAGGTCCCCTTAAATAACAGGTTAATCGTTATCCAAAAAGTGAGAATAATTGAGGATTTGGGCATGAAAAATTTAAAGGATTTTTGGGAATTTTTATGCCATCTTCCTTCAAAAAAGAAGGAAAGTAAAAAAAGGGCTTAATCGAAGAGAACAAATGAAAGAAGGGGGTAATATGACTCATCATTTTAATCAAGTTTTTGAGGTACAAATACCGCGAGGCTGGTTTCAGAGATTTGTTGAGAGGAGAGAGGAACCATCTAGAACGGGGTCTAACCAAACCCACCCGACAGGAAGAGTACCTCCGTCATTCCATCATATCACTGTAACTGGAACGACGGAATTTCATGACTACGAGACTTTCGGCTCAGATGAACATGGCACATTTGGGTTCCGTCAGGAAACCACGCTTTCCACAAATGACCTCTCAAAAACGCTTCTCACTTGGCAGCAGGGCTTTGGTGGTGAGGAAAGAGTCGAGATCGACATTGATGGCTCTTTACAAAGCGATGGTGCCATTGCAGTAACCATCAATGCTCGGTTCTTTGAAGGTGCTACCGAAGGAACTCATGAACTAGAAGATAGTCGTGCCTTCCAAGCAATCGTGCCACAGGATCAGACGTCCAACTTCGATATTCATCTTAAGAATGACGAGGATGATTGGGCGACTATCCGTGCCAGTATAGGCAATCAGAGAGTCTGACTCTGACACATTTCGAAGTGGGGATTGGGTCAAGTCTTTCAATCATGCTTTCGCATACTGTAAAAAACGATAATGGCCGCCTAGACAATAGGCGGCTTTGGCTACTGATAAAGAGTTAGACGAACAAGAGGATCAATTACCTCTGTTTAGTGGGGATTGACCACAATAGGCTCGACAACAGTGACGCTTGGCCCCGATTGCGGAGATGCCATCAAGTTCGCAAAGACATAATCTACTTACTTGCCATCCGCCATCTAAAGATCGTCGAAGCATGAAGTAGCTTGACTTTTTTATGGAAGTCGTCGTTAATTTGCTGTAAAAATAATTTACTATTAAAGGCGTTTTTTAAATCAGGTATTTTGCTTAATATCATGCAATCTTTTGTTTACTCGTTTTTAATCGTTATCAGGTAAACGTGGCTATGTGTTTGAGCTTAGATTCATCACATAGTAGCCAGTTGATATTTAATTCCTTATCGGTTTTCAATGAAAGACTATCTTTAGAAGTCTCAGAGAAGGTCTCCCGCCCAAATCCTTAGCCTATTCCTACATCATATTTAATCTACGGTCTCTACTAACTCCATAGGTAAGACAATTGATAGGAAACATTTACCTTTTAACTATATAGCGGGTGAAAAGCTTACCACTTTTTGCATTCTATTTCCTGCAATTTAAAGTACACTTAAAAAAACCTAAAAACAACCCTGAGAGAGTAATCTAAAATTTTTATAAGTACTTAAGAAGATATTTCAATAATGCCGAGTAATATATAATTATTTTAATCAAATTTACTTCTTCGTTTTCTGTTTTCAAGCATGGGGAGCTTAATGAAATCAGGAAAGGAGAACTTAAACCGGATATTCCAGAAATAGCAACTTATTCGGAGAAGAAGGGAATTAATCAACCAGATAGAGATACTGGATAACAAGGAAAAATTAATGCCCAACCTTCTTTGGATGCTGAACAAAAATTTCGTGTATGAGTGGTTACAGCCATCTGGAGTGTCTACTGGAAAGAGCAGGTGAGAGATATAACCCAAGCCTTGAAGTCAAAAAGAGGAGAACAGGGCTTTAGACGTTTTATTAGAGAATTTATTCAAACAAATGGTGGGGGAAATGAAAAGATCAAAGATAATAGTCGGAGTTTTTACTGTAATTGCACTTATTTTTGTGGCTTATGCTGCTCTTCTAACTGTTTCTACTGATGACTTTGATAATAATTCTGATAACTGCGAGGAAAATGGGACAGGACTTGCCTGCATCAGGCTTCCGCCTGGCTTTTCTATTGATTATTATGCCGAAGATGTTGAATGGGCAAGATCTATGACCTTAAGTCCAGAAGGGACGCTTTTTGTCGGGAGTCGGAATGCAGGAAAAGTTTATGCGCTTCCTGACCGAAACAACGACAATAAAGCCGATGATGTGCTTGTAATTGACGAGGGACTGGATTTACCAAATGGGGTAGCTTTCAGGAACGGCTCTCTGTATGTTGCTGAGGTTCCCAGAGTTCTCCGTTATGATGACATCGAAGCGAGACTAGAAAACTCGCCTGAACCTGTTGTGGTTAGCGATAATTTCCCAATCCTTACTGACCGCTCGCACGCCTGGAAGTACATCAAATTTGGGCCAGATGGGAAGCTGTATGTGCCTATCGGAATGCCGTGCAACGTTTGTAACAAAGAAGGGGAGGACGAGCGGTATGGAACAATTGTAAGAATGGAGCCCGATGGAAGCCAGTTTGAAATTTTCGCCAAAGGGATAAGAAATACAGTCGGGTTTGACTGGAATCCTGAAACAGGAGAACTCTGGTTTACTGACAATGGAAGAGATTGGCTTGGAGACGAAATTCCCCCTGATGAACTTAACAGGGCACCTGCACAGGGAATGCATTTCGGATTTCCATATTGTCACGGAGGAGATATCCCTGATCCCGAATTCGGAGAAGGAAGGAACTGTTCGGAATTTACCCCACCTGAAATGAAACTGGGGCCTCACGTAGCTGCTCTCGGAATGACCTTTTACACAGGCACAATGTTTCCTGAGGAGTACAGGAACCAGACTTTTATTGCAGAGCACGGCTCATGGAATCGGAAAGATCCTATCGGATATAGGGTTAGCCTTGTAAAACTCGAAAACGGGAAAGCTGTAAGTTACGAACCTTTTGCAGATGGTTGGCTTCAGGGACTTGAAGCCTGGGGAAGGCCTGTGGATGTGCTTGTAATGCCAGATGGAGCTTTGCTTGTTTCAGATGATAAAAATAACGCAATTTATAGGATCAGCTATGACTGATCCTTAACTCTTTTCTTATAATTGTTTTCCTTCCTTTATAGGACTTAATACTTGATTTTATTCTTCATTTTCTGCCGGGCATAAGGTATGGTCAGTAAACCAGAAACACTTCTTGCACCCACAACATGTGACTACAGGCTCGCTGTTTATCACATGATTGGCAAACTCAGGATCAGCTAACATCCCCCTGCCAACAGCAGCAAAATCCACATAATTATTTTCAATTAGGAACCGAACCTGTTCTTCAGTGCAAATTTCATTGACAGCTATAACCGGAATATTTACTTCTTTTTTAATCTTACAGCCACTATAGGTCATAGGACTGCATGTGAAACCTTCCGGAACCGGCTCTGTTGGAGGCTGCATCCCAAATGAAATATGCAGTAAATCAATCCCGGCTTTTTCAAAGATTTTAGCTATTTCAATTCCGTCCTTGCTTTCCGGAAGATATTCTCCCATGCGTATTCCGATAATGAAATTCTCATGAGTATTTTTCCGGATCTCCGGGAGGATTTCGGTTAAAATTCGTGTCCTGTTTACAGCAATACCACCGTACTGGTCTGTCCGGCGGTTATATGAAGCATCGAGAAACTTACATAAGGTAAATCCGTGGGCGAAATGGTATTCGACCCCATCAAAACCTATTTCGCAGGCACGAATTGCTGCCTGCTTCATACTCATCTGCATTGAATGAATATCTGCAGTTGACAGCTCGTTAATATCTATATTTCCGCAGCTTAACTGCAACATTATTTTAGTGCTGTACACATGGCAGTTGCTTACAGTTTGTTTTAAAGCTTCGATATCACTTTTTGTCCACATGCCTGTTGAATTAGCGGCCCCAAATACGCTTGTGGCCTGAACAATAATAAGACCGGTGCCGCCTTTTGCCCGCTTTGTATAATGTTCAATATGCTGCTTGCCAAAACAAGCCCCCTTATCTGCATCAAAAGAAAAAGTAACCATTGGGGGCATTACAATTCTATTTTTAATTTGATTCCCACGAATCAATATTTCGTCTGTTATCCTGACCATTAGATTTCCCCACTAATTCATTATTTTCAGCTAAATCAGATATTGGATCAGTACGGTGGTATTAGTTTAACAATAACTGCTAGACAACTTCTTTTCTTGCTGACAATCTCTAAAGAACTCCTGTATGCTTTTATATATTATCATTTTTTTGTCTAGCTAAATTTATTAATCCTTATTTCCAGGATATCTTCTATTTTTTTGCAGCTTCCTTATCAATTATTTAAATTGATTAATTCTTCAAGACCTTTATCCTTTCAGGACTTTTCTCAGGCTCCGAATAATAATTTTCTCGTAAAAATAAAGTAATAAAGACCTGTACGTGTACTAAATTCTGCTTTTTTACTAGTAAAATTTTATAAGTAAATTATAAGATTCCTGATAAAATCCAATAATTTAGATATTTTTACAAAAAAAGATTTATATATTATTTAATATAATTATAAACTAGTAATTCACAATTGTGAATACAATACTTGCGCTAAATAGCAAATTAAAATCCGTCTCCTATCTAAATATCTTTCTTTAATAATTTTGAAACATTTTTATTATCGTGAGTGTATCGCAATATGATAACAGAACAAATACGTTATGGGCTTCAAGTTCAATTATCCCGGTTCAATTCCAGGTTTAGGTTCAGAGATTACTTTATACATCTAAAAAAAGTTTATCATAAAACCTCTCTGAATATTCGATTAAAATTCATCAGGGTTGTGCGCTTCTTTGTAAGCCCTTTATTGAAATAAAAATATTCTAAAAAACCAGAAGTCACAGATTAACGCATTATAAGATCTTTTTATATTACTATGGACAGAAGGATTCATCGAATATATTGCCAGAGTTGCGCATGAAAATATTAAGTCGCTTATTATCTGAATTCAATAAATTGTTTGACTTACAAAAATTGTTCTTTTTCAGAAATATAACTGAACGTTGGAGCCCAGTAAGACTTATTATGTTATTACAATGGGAACACAGAGAGTTTCGAATACTCAATCCTTTAGAGTGGGTGGGCGTCCGCAATTTGATTTTATTGTAATTACTTTTAATTACTTTTAATATTGTAATCTTGTGACTGGAAAGTAGATTAATAATATAGGTTTTTCACGTCAGAAACAAATATTTATATAAATGTGAAAAGGCTTAAAATGCAGAATCTGCTTGGATACTGCTAATCCAGGCTTTAGAAATTAAATAAATTTCATCCATCTCAATAAATTCATGCTGAAGTTTGTCATTTAAATTGTCATGAGGAATATTATGGAAAACCCATTAAAAACAATAAGAGAAACAAAACCCCTGGTTCATCACATCACTAATTGGGTTACTATTTATGACTGTGCAAATATAACAAGAGTCTTTGGCGCACTTCCTGTAATGGCGCATGCCCCTGAAGAATGTGCAGATATGACAAAAATCTCTTCTGCTCTTGTGCTTAATATCGGAACTTTAACCTCCGAACTTATCGAGGCTATGCTTCTTTCGGCAGCAGCTGCAAATAAGAAGAAAATTCCTGTGGTACTGGATGCAGTAGGAGTTGGTGCAACAAAATTCAGGGATGAAATGGCTGCGAAGATCCTGAACTCTGTTCGTGTCGATATTATTAAAGGGAACTATTCGGAAATTGCAAAACTTGCAGGAGAAGAGGCAGAGACAAAAGGAGTTGAAGCAACAGCAATTAATGCCAATCCTGAAAAACTTGCAAAAGCATTTGCAGAGTCCAGATCCTCGATTGTTGTAATGACAGGAAAGGAAGATATTATAAGTGACGGAAAAAAGGTCTTTGTTGTTAAGAACGGGCACGAGCAAATGGGGTCAATTGTGGGAACAGGCTGCATGGCTGCATCAGTAATAGGTTCTTTTGCTTCAGTCAATCCTGATTACTGTGAAGCCTCAAAAGATGCATTGGTCTATTTTGGAATTGCAGGAGAGCTTGCAGCTGAAAAATCAAAAGGGCCTGGCAGTTTTAAGGTTAATCTGTACGACGAAGTTTTTGGGCTTACAGATGAAAAGGTAAAAAGCCTGATGAATGTAGAAGAAAAGTGAGTTTAGAAGAAAAAGGGAAATTGGTCGAAGTCAGCCTTGAAATATATCTTTGAAACTTTTTCAAGTCCTTTCTTAAAAGTCAGAAGCGAAAGACAGGCACAGTAAAAATCAAAGTAGCCAATATGAAAGCATGGTACTATAATAAATATTAACACATTTTAATAGAATCAAAATTCATAATAAGCAGCTTGAAGGGTTTGAAAAGCATGAGCCAGAAAAACCTCAATAAAAAAGCTTTTTTAAAAGAGCTCGATTTTTATCTTGTAACAGATTCCGGGCTCTCAAAAAAAGGAACTTTATCGGACGTAAAAGCAGCAGTTAAAGCAGGCTGCAAAATCGTTCAATATCGAGAAAAAGATAAAAGTACAAAAGAAATGATTTGTGAAGCCTCAGAGATCAAAAAGATCTGCGGCGATAAGGCAATATTCCTGGTAAATGATAGAATTGATGTTGCACTAGCTGTAGATGCAGATGGAGTGCATATAGGCCAGGATGATATGCCAATCGAGCTTGCAAGGAAAATTCTTGGTACAGAAAAGATAATCGGCCTTAGCACCTGTAATAAAGAAGAGGCAATCGATGCCGAGAAACTAGGAGCCGATTATGTAGGCCTTGGACCTATATTTGATACAACCACTAAAAAAGATGCAGGAAAGGGGATCACCCCTGAAAAAATAGCAGAAGTTAAAAACGCGATAAAAGTCCCGGTAGTTGCTATTGGCGGAATAAGTAAAGAAAACTGTGAAATTGTTATTCAGGGTGGGGCAGATAGTTTAGTTTCAATATCAGCAGTACTATGCAGCGATAATGTTGAAGAGGAAATTAAACAATTTATAGATACCATTAAGAGGAAAAAGGAAGATGTCCAAAAATAATTAAAAATCATGGTCATAAAAGATTATAAAAGATTATAAAAGATTATAAAAAACCATAAGAAACCATTTGTGATTATTTATGATCACAAATGGTTATTTCAATGGAAGGCTGTTTTTTCTTAATTTTTCCCAGGTCCAGGGTTCATCAAGAATATTAACGCTTACCTCTTCTATCCCTTCCACATTCAGAACCTTCCTTCTAATCTGGTCTTTGAAGTAATCTGCCATTGGACAGAGGTTTGTTGTTAATACAAGGTTTATGTCTGCATTGGTTCCATTAACAATTACTTCCTTGACAAAACCCATTTTAACAATATCAACTCCTACCTCAGGGTCAATGACTTCTTTTAACTGAGCATAAATTTGTTCATCTTTTTTGAGCTCATCACCGTAAGGTGTGTATGCGTGTCCATAGAATAGTTTTTCATGGACCTGGAATTGTTCTTCAAGTTTGCTTAACCTGTCAAGCATCTGGCTTACCATTCTAAGAGCAGGATCAGGAAGTTTATTCTGATCAAGCTGAGAAGTTGCACCAGGATGCGTCTCTGCAATTCTGGCAGGGACTCCGACAGCAGTGGCGCCTGCAGGAACTGGCCTGACTACAACTGAACCTGCGCCTATTTTAGCTCCTTTTCCAATTGTGATTGGGCCAAGTACGGCTGCTCCGGAACCGATAACCACTTCATTTTCAATTGTTGGATGGCGTTTTGTTCTCTCAAGAGAAGTTCCACCTAGAACAACTCCCATATATATGAGAACGTCATCTCCTACTTCTGCAGTCTCCCCAATTACTACTCCGGACCCGTGATCAATAAAAACTCGTCTTCCAAGCGTTGCCCCGGGATGGATTTCAATGCCTGTAAACATTCTTGAAAAATGAGAAAGCAGGCGGGCCGCGAAATAAAAGTTTTTATTCCAGAGCGAGTGTGCTACCCTGTGGATCCAGACAGCATGCAGGCCAGGATAGCAGCAAATGACTTCAAGTTTAGACCTCGCAGCGGGGTCTTTTTCAAAAACCGTTCTTATATCTTCCCTAATTCCCATTTAAGACCTCCTGCTATATTATTAATCCTAATAAAGATATCAAAAATCAGTTAAATTCTCCAAGCTCAGTCAAATAAATCAGTACTCAGATAACGTTCTCCTGTATCCGGCAAAATTACAATGATTGTTTTTCCTTTCATTTCTTCCTTTGCTGCTACCTGGAGTGCAGCATATGCAGCAGCCCCTGCAGATATCCCCACAAGTATTCCTTCTTCCTTTGCAAGTCTTCTGGCAGTGGCAATGGCATTATTTGCGTTCACCTTAATTATTTCATCAACCAGGTCAAGCTGAAGCACATCAGGCACAAACCCTGCTCCTATTCCCTGGATCCTGTGCGGCCCTGGTTTTCCTCCGCTCAAAACCGGGGATTCCTCGGGTTCGACTGCAAAAGCCTTAAAACTGGGTTTTCTTTTCTTGAGCACGCTGGCTACTCCTGTAATTGTTCCTCCTGTACCTACACCTGCTACGATTGCATCGGCTCTGCCGTCTGTATCTTTCCAGATCTCTTCTGCAGTTGTCCGCCTATGAACTTCAGGATTTGCAGGGTTCTGGAATTGTTGGAGAATGTAGTAAAGACTGGAATCCTCTAAAGCCATCTGCTCTGCCCTGGAAACAGCTCCCCGCATGCCTTCAGGCCCTGGAGTCAGGATTATTTCAGCTCCTAGAGCCTTTAGGAGTTTTCTCCTTTCTATGGTCATCGTTTCAGGCATAACCAGTTTTAGCTTATAGCCACGGGCAGCACATATGCATGCAAGAGCAATCCCTGTATTTCCACTTGTAGGTTCAAGGATGGTAGTCCCTTCCTTCAGTTTACCCTGTCTTTCAGCCTCTTCAATCATTGCCAGACCTATTCTATCCTTTACACTTCCCATAGGGTTGAAGGACTCTATTTTAACAAGCACATCTGCATGCAAACCTTCTGTTATGCGGTTCAATCTAACGAGAGGAGTGTTTCCAATCGTCCATGTTATATCAGAATATATTCGCCCCATATTTTCCCACTATGCTTTGAGTAATTCTGGATTTAATTCGGGTTTCATCAGCTTTAATTACTTTTCATTAATTGTAGTCTACCTTTATCGGTTAGAATCTAATTTCTATCAGCTTTATGTTATACTTTAATTTGTTAAAGCCTATTTTATAAATTGTCAATGATGTTTGTTTTTTTATTCTGTTGTTTCAGGCTGCAGGTTTTCTATTTTTAGTTTAATTCATTAATCTAGCAAAATTTAAGGAAAATTTTATACTAAATTTATATGTAAATTTAATAAAAACTTCAATTTGCCTGAATATTAAAGATCTTAAAATTAAAACGCATTTAGGTTACACTTTTTTATAACTCCACCAATACGTGAATCCACGAAATATAGAATTCACAATTGTGAATTTGCATCCTCCTAAATATAAAGCTATCGGGAGATTTTGTAAAAAGATTTGAAAATTTAACTATAAAATAGTAAAAGACAGCAATACTGGAAATAAAAATAAAAATAGAAATCTCAAAAACGATATAAAAACTGATAAAATTTAATTCAAAGAGCAAATAAAAATAATAAAAAAGAAGAAATGATCCAGAAAATATAAAGTTTAAACTTTGTCATCTGTTTCTGGCTCAGCCTTAATTTCAGAATTACAGCCAGCACTACATTTCTTTTCAATCCCTCTTGCGCTTACACAGATTTCACACATTCTTACGACAAAATCTTCAGCTTTATTATCTATAAGATCCTGAGCAAATTTTTCTATCAATTCTCTTGTTTCGCCCTGAAACTCAACCCGGTATCCTCGCTTTCCCGAAATATACTGGGAAACTGCCGAAGGGGCAATCCCCAGCAACTTTGCAGAAGCTGCCTGTGACTGTCCTTTTTTTACAAGTTCGACTGCAAGACTGGCCCTGATTGCAGGAACCAAATCCCACACAATCTTCTGACACGGAGTTTCCATATTTACCACACTGTTTTAAATCTTGAAACTGTGACCAATATACGTTATATACATATATTTATTACCAGTATAAAAAATAATAATAAGCCCTGTAGGAGGACGGTCGAAGTTATATCTGAATTTATATAAAAATCATTTTCAAATCTGTATCTTAAATTATATCTCAATTCTATTCAGAATATTATTCAAAAAACCTATTTTCCAAAAGTTACAATAAATTTAAATATAATATCATTATGAATAATCACAATTGTGAAAAATATCAGGTCATAGTTTAAATAATTTTTCACATATTTAAAGAATGTCTTTAGGACGTTTTATTATCGATATGATTATTACTGGAAAAATTTGCAATCGAGTCAAAATCAACTTGTAAATAAGTTCTTAATAGCTGAAATTTATTAGATTCCCAATTTATTAGATTTTAAATTTATTAGACTTTTAATTTATGAGTTTTCCCTCATTTTTCCTTTTGGATATATATTTTCGGAAAATAAAAATACAATACAAAATAAAAAATAAATACCATGATTAACTTGATTGGTAAGATTATTTTAGCCTCTTTAAGAAATTTCAATATAATATCAGCTAAAAATCAATTTAAATAGTACATTTAGAGAACCAGTCAAACAAGACTGTTAAAAAAATAAAGTTCAAAAACAGCCATTGCAGGTTTATTTCTGCAGCTTCAGGAATGGTATTAATATGGAAGATTTATCAATTGTTGAAAAAATTAAAAAACTTAAAAAAGAAAAGAACGCAATAATCCTTTCCCATTTTTATGCACGCAGGGAAGTTCAGGAAGTAGCGGATTTTGTTGGGGATTCTTTATCCCTCTGCAAAGTGGCAGTTAATTCAAATGCTGAAGTTATAGTTTTTGCAGGGGTTCATTTTATGGCAGAATCAGCCTCAATTATTTCTCCTGAAAAGAAAATCCTTATACCTGTCCCGGATGCAGGGTGTCCCATGGCTGATATGGTTACTGCAGAGGCTTTGAAAGAAGCAAAGAAAGTTAATCCAAATGCAGCAGTTGTATGTTACGTAAACAGCTCGGCTGCAGTAAAGGCAGAATCTGATATCTGCTGCACATCTGCAAATGCCATTAACGTGGTAAATTCAATTAAAAACCAGGAAATTATCTTTATTCCGGATAAAAACCTTGGAGCGTATGTCTCGCTTCATACGGATAAAAAAATCCACCTCTGGCCTGGATACTGCCATGTCCATGAGAATATCGATGCAAATCAGATAAAAGAATTACAAAATATATATCCGGAAGCAAAGTTTTTTGCGCATCCTGAATGCAGCCCTGAAGTCCTGAGGCTTGCAGACGGAATTATGAGTACATCAGGAATAATAAAAGCCATTGATAATTCAAGTTCAGAGAAATTTATAATCGGGACTGAAAATGAAATCTTAAAAATGCTCGATACAAAATACCCGGATAAAAAATTTTATGCTTCCTCAGAAGAGGCTTTCTGCTATAATATGAAAAAGGTCACTCTCGAATCCATACTGAACAGCCTTGAGAATATGGAATATGAAGTCCATATTCCAGAAGAAGTAAGAATTAAAGCTAAAAAGGCGCTGGACAGGATGCTTGAAATTAGTGGAAATTAAGTATATGGCAAATCCTGAAGCTGGAATTATATAATTTATTTTTCCTCTTAATTTTCTTTTTTATATTTTAATTTCATTTAAATTACTTTAATTTTCTAAATTTTTAATTTCTTCTATTATTGATGTTCGACTTTTATTTCATTTTATTATATTCTGTTTTGTTTTATATTGTTTTTATTTTGTTTTTATTTCAATTCAATTTTTTCATTTCTTTCATTTCATTTTGTTTTATTTTATTTTGTTTTGTTTCATTTTTCATCGCTATATTTTATTTATATGCCATAAAATATCGTTATTGAATAAATTTTTTGGTAAAGCCTGCTGTAAATTTTGATTTTCTTATAGTTTTTCCTCCGGAAGGAAAATTATATATAGTAACATCACAATTGTGAAGATGCAATCAAAACAGTTTGACGCAGATAAAAAATATTAGTATGGGCGTCAGAATGGCAGAGTGGCTATGCTTCCGGCTGCAACCCGGAATTATGTGAGTTCGATTCTCACTTCTGACTTAAAATCTAAAACTCTGAACTAAAACCTAATATGAATAAACAGGCTGGAATTAGTAAAATGGGAGAAGGAATAGCAAATTTTAGCGAAAAAGGAAGAATAGAACAAAAGAATGAAAAAAGTGAAAAAAATAAGGGTATCCAGACTAAAACAGGCTATGAAAACCTTGGAATTTCCACGCTTGCAGTGCATGCAGGCACAAAACCTGACCCGGTCACAGGGGCAAGAACAGTTCCGATTTATCAGACAGCAGCATACGTGTTTAAAGATACCGATGAAGCTGCTGACCTGTTTGGACTCAGGAAAGAAGGAAACATTTATACTCGTCTGATGAACCCCACTACCGATGTTTTTGAAAAAAGAATGGCTGTCCTTGAAGGAGGAATTGGAGCGCTTGCAACCTCCTCAGGGATGGCTGCAATCACTACAGCCCTGCTCACTTTTACAAGGCCCGGAGATGAAATTGTTTCCGGGGACAAGCTCTACGGAGGAACCTACGAGCTTTTCAATTATACTTTCCCCAAATTAGGAAGAAATGTAAAATTCGTAAACTCTAACAGCCCTGAAGAATTTAAAAACGCAATCTCTGAAAAAACCAGAGCTCTCTATGTAGAATCAATCGGAAATCCAGGACTTGATGTCCCGGATTTTGAAAAACTTGCCTGGATTGCTCATGAAGCTGAAATCCCCCTTATTGTAGACAATACAGTCTCTCCTTTAATCTTAAGACCGATCCAATATGGAGCAGATATAGTTGTCTGTTCAGCAACAAAATTCATTGGCGGACACGGGACTTCAATAGGCGGAGTAATTATTGACTCAGGAAATTTTGACTGGAAGCCTGAAAAATTTCCTGAAATCTGCGAACCCGATCCCGGATATCACGGTTTGAAATATAAAGAAGCTTTTGGAAAAGCGGCCTTCATTGCAAAGGCAAGAGTACAATTTATGCGGGATACCGGAGCTTGCGTCTCTCCATTCAATTCATTTCTCTTTACACTTGGGCTAGAAACCCTTCCCCTCAGAATGAAAAAGCACTGTGACAATGCCCTTGAAATTGCGAAATTTCTTGAGAGGCACCCAAAAGTTTCCTGGGTTTCCTATCCTGGGCTCGAATCTCACAACAGCCATGAGTTTGCAAAAAAATACCTCAAATCAGGTTATGGGGCAATAATTGGATTTGGGATTAAAGGTGGAATTGTTGAATCCAAAAAATTTATTGAAAATCTTAAAATATTTTCCCACCTTGCAAATATAGGGGATGCAAAAAGCCTTGTTATTCATCCGGCCTCGACAACGCATGAACAGCTCTCAAAAGAAGAGCAGATTGCATGTGGAGTAACTGAAGATTTTATCCGGCTTTCAATAGGGATTGAGGATGAAAAGGACCTGATTTTTGATCTAGAACATTCTCTTTCCGGGGTTTAAAGCAAAAAATCCAGAAAAATCCGGAAAAGAACAATTAGAAACCAAATTCGATAAAAAACAAATTAGAGACAAAAACGGAAATTTAAAGAACTTCATAAAGAGGTCCAAAAATGGAAATTTCGGCCAGTACTCCTTCTTTTAGAAACTTTTTTTCAGAAAAAAAGGGCCAGAATATAGGTATAGTCCATTCCTATAGCTATGAAATTCCTGGAACTTTCAGGCTTGAGAGTGGAAAAACGCTCTCTAAAGTCAAAATAAAATATGAAATGTACGGGAAAATGAATTCGGACAAAAGTAATGTTATCCTTATCTGCCATGCCCTTACAGGAGATGCTCATGCTGCCGGATTTCATGCAGGCGATAAAAAACCAGGCTGGTGGAATATCGTAATCGGGCCCAATAAGGCATTTGATACTGAAAAATACTGTATTATCTGCTCAAATATTCTTGGCGGCTGTAAAGGCTCTACAGGCCCCTCTTCTATAAATCCTGATACCGGAAAACCTTATGGGATTTCTTTTCCTGTAATTACCATAGCAGATATAGTAAATGCTCAGAAAAAATTGGTAGAACATTTAGGAGTTAAAAAACTTTTTGCGGTTGCAGGCGGCTCAATGGGGGGAATGCAGGTCCTGCAATGGGCAGTAAGTTATCCTGAAATGGTCAAAAAAGCAATTGCAATCGCCACTACGGCAACTACAACTCCCCAGCAGATTGCCTTTGGAGCAATCGGAAGAAAAGCCATAACCGATGATCCGAAATGGAACGGCGGAAATTATTATGGGAAAGAAGTCCCTGCCCAGGGCCTTGCCCTTGCCCGCATGGTAGGCCATATCACATATCTCAGTGATGCGTCCATGCAAAAAAAGTTCGGAAGGCTGCATTATAACGGAACGGAGGAAGAAATAGCTGAAAATTCCCAGGAGCTCTCTACTGAAGTCTTTTCTGATCTTTCTCCTAATTTTCAGGTCGAAAGTTACCTGAATTACCAGGGAGATACCTTTACAAAGCGTTTTGATGCTAATTCGTATCTTTATATTACAAAAGCTGTTGACTTTTTTGACCTTTCAAAAAACGGATCCTTAATTGAAGGCTTTTCAGGCGTTAGTGCAAAATTTCTTGTAATTTCAATAACTTCGGATTGGCTTTACCCTCCCTACCAGTCCCAGGAAATAGTTTCTGCCCTTACTGCAAATGGAATCGATGCAAAATACGAAGAAATCCGGTCTCAGTACGGACATGATGCCTTTTTGCTTGAAGAAGGCCAGTTGACCTACCTGATAAGAGGTTTCCTTTCGCAGATTCTTGTGGGCGATATTATGAACCAGAGCTTCTATTCGGTTTCAAGAGACGAAACAATAGAAAATGCCTCAATTCTTATGGTGAAAAAGAAAATTAATCATTTACCTGTAGTATCCGAAGATGGCAAACTTGAAGGGATTGTTACCTCCTGGGACATTACAAAAGCTGTTGCCTGCAAAATCACCGGCCTTGAGGAAATTATTACCCGGGATGTAAAATATGTATATGCAGGGGAAAAAATTGAAACGGCATCCTCAATAATGGAAGATTACTCGATTTCCGCGCTTCCCGTTATAGATTCCGAAAATCGCGTAATTGGGATGGTCACAAGCGAGACTATAAGTGCCCTTATTGGAAGATTCGGTTAACTTTTGGTAAAAAGCACTTTTACACTCTATTTCATATTTGTAATTTCATCTCAATATTTAATTTCTACTAATTAGTATTGAATCGGAAGAAACGTTATAACCTAAAAACTTAATATAGGGCTTCTTAAAGACAATAGAGCCCTATTTCAGGACCTATTTTTCTTAGATAAGATATTTGAAGCCATTAAAAAACTACCGATAAATATTACACCAAGTATTATCAGGTTCAAAGGGCTGCTTAAATCTGCAAAATTAGTCACAAAGGGACTGCTGATAGAATACATCGTATCATTGAAGTTGTAAAGCTGCTTTGGATGCAAGCCGTAATAAGCTGCCTCTACAAATATTGCAACCAGTGATATCAGGATTGCTATCAGAAAACTGCGTAAGGTATTATTAAGTCTCATGTTGGATCAATTCTATTACTGTACTCTAAAATATAAATAAATTTATTTTGATCGGGATTCTACAGACTCATATAAAATAGACATTTCCCTGGAAAATATGTGCAAAATCTATTATTATTACTATTAAGATTTATGATAATAGTTATTTCCTTATCTTAATAGAATTAAAATACACCTATTCCTGATGAAAATGCAAATAAATATATTAATTCCTGTAAAATCTAAATATAATATTATTCTTTTTTTGTTTGCTTCAACTGCTTTAAACAGATAATTACTGGCATTACAAATTCAGAAAAGTCCCAAAAAATGTTTTTCAAAATCTAATAAAACAAGAAAATGTCACTTATTTATCAGATTTGAGTAAACTATCTTTAAGCCTTTTATGAACCTTTTATGAACTTTTTATACCTATTTTTCTTTATCTTCAATTTATAAGGTATCTTTATTCTAAAAATAGATCAAATGTAAATATTTAAATTTAAAAATACAACTAATTTTTATGAGAATTCGTATCATCCAGCATTCTCCTTTAAACACTCTCGGCACTATCGAAGAATACGCAAAAATGAAGAATCATTTTGTTGAGTCTACTCGATTTTATGAGATAAAAAGCTCTCTTAGTATTGATTCTTTTGACCTTCTTATAATTATGGGCGGCCCGATGGGAGTTTATAATTATAAAGAGTACCCCTGGTTAAAAAAGGAAAAAGAATTTATCAAACAGACTATTGAAGCAGAAAAACCAGTTCTGGGAATCTGTCTCGGAGCTCAATTGCTTGCTGATATCCTGGAAGCTCGCGTTTATGAAAACAGGTATACAGAAATGGGCTGGTTTCCAATAAAAGCAGTGTCAAAGGCAGCATTACAAAGAGGACAATTACAAGAAGAAACTGAATTTCTTAAGGGCCTTCCCGAACAAATTACTGTATTTCACTGGCACTCCCAGACTTTTGATATTCCTGGTGATGCAATTCAGCTTTATGAAAGCGAAGGTTGTAAAAATCAGGGCTTTATCTATAAAGACAGGGTTGTAGGTTTACAATTCCATCCGGAAGTAACTGAAGAAAGAGTTGAGTCTTTAATTGAGCGGTTCGGGAATTTAATGGGAGACGGGCCTTTTGTTCAGGATAAAAAAGAAATGCTGGGTCAAAAAGAGTATTTAGCAGGTACAAAAAAATTTATGTTTTTAATTCTGGACAAATTTGAAAAGAAAATATTAAAGGGAATAAATATCTGAAAGGAATTCACTGCTAAAATAAATAAGAGTACATTTGAAACTCAAGAGAGTCAAAAAAGCAGATTAAATCTCAAAGCCGGTAATAAAGTGATAATATCAACAAGTAATGATTACTAATTGCATATTATTATTTCTTATATAAAATATTATTAAAATAAATTACAGACCTAATAAATAAGCTAAATTCACTAATTTATCAGATTTGCAAATTCTTATCTTTGACTAACAATTTTGCTGTATTCAGACTAAAGCTGAAAAAGGATAAATATGGATATTTATCCTATTTTCTACGTATCTGGTTTTTATTAGATTTTATATTAAGGTCATATTTTTTCAATACTATACCTTAACTATCTTTTTTACTCTACTGTATATTACACATTTTATGGAGCTTCGACTTTTATATAGTTGGCTTTCGTTACCGTATCGCTGCCGTCCGTATTATTAACTGTGAGTTCAACAGTATAATTTCCAGCTTTTAAATAATTATGAGTCGGGTTTTGTTTTACTGAATTATTTCCATCCCCAAAGTCCCAGTTCCACTCTGTTGCGTTTTCAGACCTATCGGTAAACTTCACTGCCAAAGGTGCATTCCCTTCGGTTATATTGCTACTAAAATTTGCAATAGGAAGTTCAGGCTGCTTTAGAAGAGGACCTATAAAATGTCCAAAAGAATTAGGAAGAACTCCTACATTTATTGTATCTATAACCTCATTGTTTGAAGTAGAAATTACTGAGACATTTTTGCTTTCGTAGTTTACAACGTATACTCCTGTTCCATCAGGAGTAACTGCAACTCCCTCAGGACTGATACCTACATTTATTGTGTCTGAAACAGAATTGTTCTGTGCAGTGTTAATTACAGAGACTGTATTTTCACCATAGCCTGAATTCGTCACATATACTTTTGTTCCGTCCGGGGAAATTGCAGCTCCATAAGCTCCAAACCCCACCTTAACATTCGATATGACGGTGTGTGTATAAGCATCAATTATAGAGACAGTACTGGCATAACCGGTTGCAGCAGTTCCAAGGTGATTTACTACATATACGCTTTTTCCATCTGAATTAACTGCAATCCCATAGGGATTTTTTCCTACTTTTATCGTATCCTTGACATTATTTGTTGCTGTGTCAATTATAGAAACAGTATCATTTTCACTGTTCGTTACATATACTTTTTTCCCATCTGGACTAATTGCAACACCCAGTGGTCTATTTCCTACATTTATGGTTTCAATTACCTTATCAGTTGTTGTATCAATTACAGAAGTGGTATTATCCCCATAATTAGCCACATATATTTTTTTTCCATTAGGAGTAACCGCAATTCCCTTAGGATAAGCTCCCACATTTATCGTATTAGTAACTTCATTGGTAGATGTGTTAATTACAGAGATATCTTCGCCAAAAAAGTTTGTTACATACATTTTTGTGCCTCTCGGCGTGATTACGATTCCCCCAGGAGTATCCCCTACTTTTATAATATCGGTAAGTTTGTTTGTTGTCACATCAATTACATAGACATTATCATCTCCACTATTCGCAATATATGCAAATGGGGCTGCACTTGACGTGCTAATGAATACCAGAAACATCAGAGATATTATTCCCAAAACCGTTGCGAGGATATGTCCTGTGCGTGCTTTCTTTCTTATCAACTCTCCCAATAATATTCCTCCCACTAAAAATTTAACAAAAATTTTTAAGTAATACTTTTTCAAAACACTTTGAAAATAAAAAGTCCTTTTTTATAGTGTAAAAAATCTGAATTTAGAATATAATCCATATTTAAAAATTTCAAACCTGGGCTATCTGGATAAGACCAGTTTTATAATATGTCTTATATATCTTATTTTATTAGAATAACTAATTAATATTTAATCATTTAAGAAACTTATATCCCGAGATATTCTATTTATCATAATTTCTTAGAATTTTTTAACGAAATTTGTATTTAGTTTAAATGTTTGAAAATATTTTTTTACCTTAATTAAAGAGCTTATCCCAAAACTCAAAATTAAGCTATTAAACCTCGAATTTGAAATGATTAATCGATCAACCGATAAAAAATAATTCTGAGATTCTTAACTTATTTGTAGAAAACAGAGTTTTAGGATGAGCTCAAAAATAGAGAATAAAGTTAAGAAATACTAAATAAAAATTAAATCAAAACTGATTTTATTTTATAACTCTAGATAAATTAATTATATATAAATAAAGAATTTAAGCGAAATTAAACAGGTAAGTTTACAACAACAGGATTGTAGATCTACAGTTCCATCATGAAATGAATTCTCGTTTAGTTAATTATTAATTAAGCAAATAATAGCTCAATTAAGAAGATAGCAGATTAAAATGGTTTTTGGAGGAAATAACTGGTTTAAAAACTTAGATTTTATCAATTTCCCCTTAGCTATCATAAATATCTGTAAATCCTGAATGGATTTAAATCTACTTACCTTTACCTTCTAAACTCCGCTATTGTATTAATTCGAAATTTTTCTAACTAAATTTATTACCTAATTTTATACCTTAGTATTAACCTAATATAGTTTACTTAATTTCGCTCACCTAATTTCTCTCGACTAATTCCACCGACCTGTTGCCATTTAATTGTTTTTCTCAACTGGACTCATTCTCGAGAACAGGTTTTTCCAGTTTACTTTCAGAAGCAGTATAATTCCTACAAGCGTTATTACAAGATTTGTCCACAAATCCGTTATTGGAATCATACCTGTTGTCTCCTGCATCGTGTCCCGAATTTCATCATAAGCTGCATGATAAACAGTTGCAACTGCAAGGCTCTGGCTTCTTGCCCAGATATATGCATAAATAACTGCATGCATAGCGCTCGGAATCAAAGTTATGATTATAACAACTATCACAGTTAGAATTAAATTAGTGCCTGATGCACCTGCCTGTTCTATGCCGATTCCTACAATTGCTGGCAAATGCCAGGCCCACCAGATTACTGCGTGTAAAAGCACTGCTTTTTTCGGAGTATGGATTTGAGCAAATCTGGGAAAGAGGTAGCCACGCCACCCGAATTCTTCCCCGAAAGCCGGAACAAGGGTCAGAGAGAATTTAAGTAAAAGATGGAATACAGCCTGAGAGAAAAGCAGGCCTGTAGGCCAGCTATAAGACCCGAGGATCAGGCCGGAAAATGTAGGAAGAACCCAAAGTAAAACGGCAAAACCTATCACTGAAAGGTAATGCCGGGGTTTGCCCCAGTTCCAGCCTGCATCTGCAAAATTATCTTTAAACACATATCTGCCTGCTATAAATGTCCCTACGGCCACCATTATCATAGATATGGAACTTAAACCATAGCTCAGGAGCTGGGTTTTTCCCCAGATTACGTAGGCAATCTGAAAAGGCCAGGTAAGAGCAAATACGATTAGAAGGTAAATGCCAAGTGAAAAAGATCCTGATCTGTTTTTAGTTTTTCCAGTGTTCATATCAGCCACTTTGGTTAAATTTACTCATTATACTGTTTAATTTGAGAAATACATCATATTCCTTATTTTTCTTATCTAAAATGTGCTAAAAAATGTTTAATTGCTCGAACTGACTTCTTTTTAGAACTACTTTGACAATCCAGGAACACGTTTTGTAAAAACAGAATTTATACTACAAAAAACTGGTGTTCATTCCATTGCATAATAATCTTAAATGGTTTTCCTATCACGCTCGCCTGCGTCGAGCGGGCCTTTATAAAAAGAAAAAGTAAGAACGAGAAATAAGAGACAAAGTAAGAAAAGTAGAGCAAAATAGGGAAAGTAAAGGAAATTAAATTAATTAAAATGAAAAAGAGAAAGGAAATAAGCAGGTAATAATTTAATCCACATCTTCCACATCTAATACTTTCATTTTGTAGGCATCCCCTTTGTTAATATATTTGTTTTCTATTTTTCTTTTATTTCATTTTTATTCAATCTATAAATTCAGCCTGTATTTTCTATACTTTACAATTGTTTTATTTAGTTACAATCTTAATTTGCATATCTGTGCATCTATTATTCATCTTCTATTCCTTTTATTTGTTTTTTCCTTCTTTTAGGGGAGGGCCGCCAGACAAGCTGGCGGAGGTTCTATAATAAAGTTAGATTAAAAGCTGAGGAAAGTTAAGGAAAGCTGAGGGAAACTTAGGAAAATTGAGAAATGCTTCTACTAAATTTCATATCTCTAATACTCATTTTAATTCTGAATAAATAAAAATCTTAATAGAATTATTCAGGCTGTCCCGGGGGAATTTCAATTAAAGATGCATGGCTGCTCTTTTGCTCTTTTAAAAAGATACCTTTCATTCCACCTGAAATTAAGGCTGCTATATCCTTCAGGGCAAGGCCCTGTTTGTAGCCTTTCGGAAGAGCGATATATTTTGGGGTCCACTCCGGATTGAATTTTTCTTTAAAATCCCTGAGGCCTTTGTAGTTATAGAAGTGTTCTCCATATGTGAAAATTAAAGCTCCTATTTTGTTCCAGGTTGGGGAGAATTGTCTGTTTTCAAAGCCTGAGAGAGGGGCCATTCCAAGGGAGAAAGATTTATAGCCTTTTTCTTTTCCCCAGAGCATGAGTTTAACAAAGAGATATTCCATTGTCCTGTCAGGAGCATCAGGAGAGTGGCGCATAAGATCGACGCTGAGTTCTTCATTTTCTGCGCCTGCCCAGATATTTGCAAAGGCGACGATTTCAGCCTGGTTTCTGACAACTGCAACCGGGAAATTGCTCAGATATTTTTCGTCAAAAGCGCCTATAGAGAACTTTTTCTCTTTTCCGGCTTTTAATTTGAGCCAGGAATCAGAGATTTTTTTAAGTTGAGGAAGAAGGGCAGGAACTTCTTCTTTTGGGATGATTTCAAAATAATAGCCTTTTTTTTCCACATTTCTTATTGAATAACGGAGGTCTTTACTTTCACTTCCTTCAAGGGTAAAAGATTCAAGGCGAACTTTTGCCTCTTCTCCGATTTTGATCAGGCTAAGCCCAAGGTCCAGAAAAATAGGAAGATATTTTTCCCCTATTTCGTAAAATGCAGTTCTTGCCTGGTGCAGTTTGCTCATTTCATAAAAGTCCCAGATAAGTTCTTTTGCTTGTTCGCTTTCCCCCACCACATCTCCCATTGAGACCCAGGTGCTGCCAGAGACTCCGTACATTAGAAAAGCCTTTTTTTCGTCATCAAAGAGGAGGTACTTGTCGCCTGTAAAAACCAGGTTTCCCCAGGTTTCCTGGCTCTGGCTCAGGATCGTTTTTGCAAGTTCAATTTCTTCTTTTACAGGCAAATGAATATCCTTAGAAAAGGGGCTGAGTATTTTTATGGTTCCGAATATTAGCAGGAGAGAAAAAACTCCAACCGTTGCTCTCAAAAAGCTGGAGGCCTGGGAATTTATCCCGAATTGCCACCAGAGTTCATTTGAATAATCTACATTCCTGTAGGAGAAAAATCCAAGCCATACAAAGCTAATAAGCACAAGAGCTATTGCAATAAGGTTCTGCCTGCTAAAAGATTGGTTTAGAAGCGAAGATTTTCTATAAAAATGTTTCCTGCAGGGCAATAAAAAGAAAAACATGGAAAAAAGGACTAAGCTCTCGCAATAGTCCAGACTTTTCAAAAGAGCAAAAACTCCTCCCAGAAAAAGGACACCCAGAGAGAGTATATATGCCCCATCAATCCTCTTCCAGAGCCCGTTTGCAAGCAGTAAAAGTAGCGCTCCCATTATGCTGCCGAAAAATCTGGAAGCTTCAATAAGAGGAAGGGGGATAATATAGGCAATGTCATGCAGATATCTTGAATCCGAAGGCAGAGCTCCGGAAAAGAGAAGGGATATTCCTGCAGAAAAGGTAAGGATTGAAAATAACTGAGGGGTTATATTTGAGAGGCTTGAATAGGTAACTTTTCCTACTCTCTTAAGGAATTTTTCTCTTTCTTTATATTCAAAGAAAATAAGGGCCAGGAAGCCTAATAAAAAGGGAATAAAATAGTAGATTGTCCTGAAGAGTAAAAGGGGCCTCAAAATATCTACAGTACTGAAATAAGGTTCAAGCAAAAAGAGCATAACGGTTTCAAAGACTCCCAGGCCTCCGGGTACAGTACTTATTAAGCCTACTAACTGAGCAAGTGCAAAGAAGACAAGTACGTGCAGCAAACTAAGCTGCGAGTTTGAAGGCAAAAGGAAATAAATTATACTTCCGGATATCAGGTAGTCCACAGACGATAAAGCTAGCTGCAAAAAGGCAATTTTAGGTTCAGGGAGCTTTATATGATATTCTTTTATCTTAAAATCCCATCTCAGGAAAGAAAGGAGTAAATAAACTACCAGAAGTAGTAATAAAAGAATTCCTATTAAATTTAGCTGAATTGAACTCTGCAGGAAGTAATCTGGAAGTTTTACAGGATAAAATGTAAACAAGAGGCCTGCAACCAGGCAAAACCCGAGCCAGAAAGTAGAAACACAAAAAATGATTATTTCCCAGATTTGAAGCAGGCTAAGTCCGTATCTGGAATAAAGCCTGTAGCGCAGGGAACTGCCTGTCAGGAAATTGAAGCCTACACTATAGCTTATTGAAGTACTTATAAAGGAAATTCCTGCAATTCTTTTATAAGGTAGGGAGAGATTTATATTTCGAGCTGAAAGGAAATCATACCCGGTTAAAGCTGCATAACTTAAAAGAGTTAAAATGAAGGCAATTCCAATATGAGTTGGAGGAACGCTGCTTATATGTTTTATAATATAACTTGAATGCAGATGATGAAGCTGTTTATCAAGGGTCCATAAAGCAACGGAAAATATCGCTATCGGTAAAAAATATGTAATCAAAGATTTTATTTTTAGAGTTTTTTCCTTGGCATTGACGTTTTGTTTCATCAGAATCGTGTACCTTTCTGGATAATATAGTAGATAGTGGATAATATAACAGATATATAATACATAGAAATAACTAGGGAATAAGGGAGTAATAATTTTTAATATGTTGGATACTCTTTCAAAGTAAATATATTTTTTCCAAGTGTTCTTATTTTTGGAAGGTTGCTGAAGTATAAAAATATATAATTAAAATATAGAATTGCTTAGAGCGTGTCTTAAAATTATTCTTCCTCTGTTCAATTCTCGATTTTAGCTATTCTTTTAATCATTATTCTGATCATCACTGCATATATGAAGGATTGACTTGACTGTGTAAGTCCTTCG
>JBNAKO010000021.1:0-20669 GCA_049706495.1 Methanosarcina sp.
TGTGTTCGATTGGTGCAGCCGTCGCGACAGTAGTAATAAGTGAATTCAGTTTATCTCCACTTTTTGCATTGGTATTTGGCTCCTTTATTGCAGCATGCGTACACGGCACCTTTGCCGTAACTGCTACAATGGGAAGATGTGCTAGCCAAAAGAGGTTCAAACAGCCAGTTTACCTGGATATGATAAGGAGTCACACTCCGGCAATTATGGGATTTGCCTTTATAACTACGTTTTGTACCCTAATAGTATCGTATCTGATGACCGTTGTACTCGGCCACCCCTTCCCGTTAACTATGCTCGCTTTTATCTGGGGTATCACTATAGGTGCAATAGGATCATCTACTGGTGACGTTCACTATGGTGCAGAGCGCGAATTCCAGCAGTTTGAATATGGTTCAGGGTTGAATGCTTCAAACTCAGGGAATATTGTAAGATTTGCAGAATCCGGACTCAGAACCGGTTTTGATAATTCTTGGTACTGTGCCAAGTTCGGTGGCCCGGTTACAGGTATTGCCTTTGGTATGACTGTATTCCTGGGAAGCTGGATAACTACTGTTTTTGATCCTGCAAAAGGCCTGACAATGGGTTGGCTCTCTGTTGTTGCAGGTGTAATAATTGTTTTTATCTTAATTATCTGGAACTGGATGATAGAAGTAAAAGCTCGCAAAGATTTCGGGCCCTATAAGGAAGACAAGACTGAGGAGGCTTCAGCATGATTGAAGCTCTTATAGAAAATCTCCTCTGGATGGCCTTTATCGTACTTGGTGGCGTCCTGATCTCCTGGAGTGTTCACTTCGTCCCTGTAGGCGGTGCACCTGCTGCTATGGCTCAAGCAACAGGTATTGGTACCGGTACTGTGCAACTTGCAGCAGGCGCAGGTCTTACTGGACTGGTCAGTGCCGGATTCATGATGAATGTAACAGACGACCTTCTCTTGATTCTCGCCTCAGGCGCAGTAGGAGCAATGATCATGATAGCAGTAACCATGATTGTTGGAACATGGGTCTATGTTTACGGTGTTGGCTGTGTGCCTTCTTCTGCAAAAGTTAAGACTGACCCTCTCACAAAATACAGGCAGGACCTCTATGTATCTCAGGGTACTGAAGGACATGGGCTTCCAACAGTAAGTTTTGTGAGTGGCGTTATCGGCGGTGCTCTTGGTGGATTGGGAGGGTCCCTTGTTTACTATTCACTCATCGAGGTGGGTATGAATGCAGGCCTGGAGCGCGCTGGAATTACCAATGCAGTTACAGGAAATTCACTTGTAGCAGTTGCAGCAATATTTGCAATAGGTATTTTCTTTGTGAACGCTGTAATTCCTTCCTATAACATAGGAGGTACAATTGAAGGCTTCCACGATCCAAAATTCAAAAAATGGCCAAAAGCGGTAATTTCCTCTTTTGTAGCGACTATCTTATGTGCTATTGTGGCGGTAATCGCAATCGCACAGCTTGGAGGTATATAAATGTCTGCAGGTGGAGCAGGAGGAGAAGCTAAAGGCGGATATCCTCCACAAACAATAATGGCTCTGGGTATAGTCGGCGGTCTTGTCGGGATTTACCTGGGTCACTTCATGCCTCCAGCATACTCTTTCTTCGGAGGTATTGGAGCAATCTGTGCAACCGTCTGGGGTGCTGATGCAGTTCGACGTGTTGCAAGCTATGGACTTGGTACAGGTGTCCCATCAATTGGTATGCTTGCCCTTGGTATGGGTATTTTAGCAGCCCTCTTTGGGCTTTCTATAGGAGGCATTGCGGGGCCTATAATTGCTTTTATTACAGCAGCAATTATAGGTGGCGTTATTGGAGCCCTTGCAAATAAGGTAATAGGCATGGGTATTCCCATTATGGAACAGGCAATGGTAGAGATTGCAGGTGCAGGTACCCTTGTAATTCTAGGTCTGAGTGTTGTTATTGCCGGTTCATTTGATTATGCTGCAGTTGTCCAAAATGTAGTCGCAAATGGGTACATTGCACTGATCTTTATAATAGGCGGTATAGGCATCCTTCATCCATTTAATGCTAGCCTGGGCCCTGATGAGAAACAGGACAGGACTCTGATGCTGGCTGTCGAGAAAGGAGCCATTGCATTAGTTATTACCGGTTTTGCATCTTCATTACATGAAGGATTGATGTCTGCTGGCCTGAACATGCTCGTAGGAATTGTGATCTGGTACGTTGCATTTAGCAAACACTACGCGATGATTAAGAGAGATGCATACGCAGTAGTTGGGACAGGTCTGTTACCAAGTGCGGAGGAATTGCAATGAGTTTAATTCGCATAGCTCCCGAATTACACCTGGTACTCGATCCTGACACTGCAACTGTTGCAGAAGAGAGAGAAGACTCGATTCAATACTCCATGGATGCTGTCTTCGAGAGAATGGACAAACTGGATGCAGTTGCAGATGACTTACTGAACTCTCTTTCGCCCAGCAAACAACTTCTCAACTCATGGCCAGGCCGTGAGAATACCTCCTATATGGCCGGAATTTACACAAATGCTTTTTACGGAATAGTTGTAGGCCTGGCTTTCAGTGGACTGGTTGCTCTCGCTATATACGTACAGAGAATCATGGCAGGAGGAGTGTAAAATGGCGAACAAAAGAGAACCGGCAGCAGGATGGCCAATTCTGAAAGGTGAATATGAAGTTGGTGATGTCAAGAATTGTGTCCTGGTAATTACCTGCGGCTCACACCTTCCCGGAAAGCCGGTCCTTGATGCAGGAGCAGCAGTTACGGGATCATGTAAAACCGAGAACCTTGGTATTGAGAAAGTAGTTGCCCATATTATCTCAAATCCCAATATCAGATACTTACTTGTTACCGGGTCTGAAGTTAAAGGACACGTTACCGGACAATCAGTAATGGCCCTCCATGCAAATGGGGTAAAAGAAAACAGGATTGCAGGAGCATTAGGTGCCATTCCCTATGTGGAGAACCTGAATGCAGATGCAATTGCTCGCTTCCAGCAACAGGTCCAGGTTGTTAACCTGCTAGATACGGAAGATATGGGAGCCATTACTTCCAAAGTAAGAGAACTTGCTTCGAAAGATCCTGGGGCCTTTGATGCAGATCCTCTGGTCGTTGAAATTAGTGAAGCAGGCGGGGAAGAAGAAGAAGGAGGCATTGTAAGGCCGGTTTCCGGAGAGATTGCTGTCCTTCGTAGCAGGTTGAAGGCGATTGAAGCCCGTATGCTTGACATTGGAAACTTGAACAAGTTCCACGCCGGTGTTCATGCAGGGAAAATAGAAGGCGCTATGATAGGGTTGACTGTAACTATATCCCTGCTTGGATTGCTAATTCTGGGAGGTCAGTAATATGGCAGAAGAATATGGAAAAGGAGTCCCAACGGTGCTTGCCCCCCAGATGGGTGCAATTGACTCTACTGTTGAGAGCATTCGGTACAGGGCACAGTTAATTGCAAGGAACCAGAAGCTGGATTCTGGAGTTATGTCTACCGGAATAATCGGCTTTGCAGCAGGTTTCCTTTTTTCACTGCTAATGGTAATCGTACTCCCAATGGTCGTTGGGCTTTAAGCTTGAGAGGTGAATGATATGGCAAAAGCACCAGCATCATTTGTAGAGCCAGGTGAGTTTAACGAAGTAATGAAAAGGCTCGATAAGATCGATGAGAAAATAGAATTTGTTAACAGTGAAATTGCACAGAGAATCGGAAAGAAAGTGGGAAGAGATATAGGAATTCTGTACGGCGGTGTTATTGGCTTACTGCTCTTCCTGATTTATGCCTCAATAACAACAATGTCAATGTCTGGAATATTTAATTAAATGAGGGATCAAAATGTTCAAGTTTGACAAGAAACAGGAAGTTTTTGAAGTCGGTGGAGTTAAGTTCGGCGGACAGCCGGGTGAATACCCAACCGTGTTAGTCAGTACCATGTTCTACGCAAGGCACAAAATTGTAACTGATGAGGACAAAGGTATCTTTGACAGGGCAGCCGCAGAAACCCTCTGGAACACCCAGGTATCAATGAGCGATGCTACAGGAAACCCCTATGTAAACCAGATTGTAGGTGAAACCCCAGAATCCATTAAGCGTTATATTGACTGGTTTGTAGAAATCGATAACAAGACCCCCTTCCTGATCGACTCTTCAGCCGGAGAAGTACGTGCAGCAGCAGCCCAGTACTGTACCGAAATCGGTGTTGCAGACAGAGCAATCCACAACTCAATTAATGCAAGTATCGAACAGGCAGAAATGGATATTCTCACGGAAAGCGATGTAGAAGCTGCAATCGTTCTGGCTTTCAACGCAACTGACCCTACTGTGAAAGGAAAGATGGACATCCTTGAAGTTGGCGGATCCGGACAGACAAAAGGTATGCTTCAGGTTGCTAAGGAATGCGGAATAAAGATTCCCCTTATTGACGTAGCAGCCATGCCTCTCGGTGCAGGTTCAGGTGCAACAATTCGTACCGTTCCGACAATTAAAGGGAAACTTGGCCTGCCTGTAGGTGGTGGATACCACAATATGGCTTCAGCCTGGGACTGGCTCCGCAAATTCAAGAAGACTCAGCCTGACCCCAAGGCAATTTACATGCCTACAGACATTGGTACCAACCTGGTAGCCCAGATTGCAGGTTCTGACTTCCTGCTTTATGGCCCTATTGAAAACGTCAACCAGATTTTCCCTGCTGTTGCAATGGTCGACATTATGCTTGGAGAAACTGCAAAAGAACTTGGCGTTGAAATTGCAGACCTGGCAAACCACCCGGTTACCAAGTTAACATAAGCAGAAACCAATGCATTAAATATACTTAAGCAAAAATTGTATTACAACCTGAGCAGAGGAATTCCTCTGCTTCTTCTGTTTTATTTCTCCAGTAGTTTGTGATTCCTCAGATTTTATTCATTTCTATTTAAATATTTGTTTTATTATAAATTTCATTTTCTGCTTACAATTATTCCTGATTAGAGTAGAAATTTCGATTTTAAAAGTTAAAGGACTAGCCAATATGCTTATTGATCCGACTAATTGAACTAATTGGAATATTTAAATATATACTCAAATTGAAGTTCTAACGCTGAAAGAGAAAAAAGATAAAAATAACGAAAATAAGGTTACTGAAATAAAAAAACTAAAATAAAAAATTACAAAGTCACGATAACAAAATTAGAATAACCAAACAGAAACAATAAAAATGAAAATGATAAAATGAGAACGATAAAATAAGAACGATAAAATAAGAACAACTAAATTAAGGATTTAAATAAGTATTAATCTCTAACAATTCTTAGGTATTAATTCATTTATACTAACTTGCGTACTAAATGCAACTGAGCTACATCAGACTTTAACTTTTTATTTTTAGGAGAGTGCCTGGCAATCATACATCTATTAATTTGCCAGGCACATGAATCCACTCCCAACTCGCTCAACTACATTTACCTGAAGACTGCATGTTCTGAAAGAATGAAAGAACCTGATTGAGTGTCTCTAAATAACCCCTATAATGTAAATAGAAGTTACACGGACATAATGCAATCTTACAGGAAAGACGGACTTTTCACATTCCAATTTTCACACTTTACATGTCGTACACTGTCTTAACATATATATATAAAGAGTTGTGAAGTGATTCTATCGGTTTTTTAGCAGTTGGTATTTTACGGAGCCGATTTATATAAAAAGTTGAATTCAGATAAAAAATAAGCTAGTAAATAAAAAATTACCTGTTAAAAGAAAAGATAATTTTAAATTTTAATATTATTATCTAAACTGTTAGAATTAAATAATCTGTTCAATGAGCAATAAACTAAAAAAAATATCAAAAAATGACACTAAATAGAAAAGTTTAATATTTTGTAGCACTTACCAATATCATAAAATAGATGTACAAGTAAAGATTTTTAGAACTTGTAAAATGTCTCTTATTCCAGAACAATTGCCTAAATTTTGAACCGGAAGGGATAAAGAATCTTGATTTTGGGTGAAATCTTTGATTTTTGTGTATGGGACCAGAAATCCGGATCAAGTCAGGTGGGAATATGCTAATCAGGAAAAATATATCCCTTGATGATAAGTACCTTAAAAAACTGCAGCCTCTTCTTGATGCAAATAATGGGAATTTAAGCGCTGCAGTCAGGGATACTATTGAAGTCGTAGATACTGCTCTTACGTATCATAAAAGTATTGATGATGCAATCAAATTTCTAAAAGAAACCCCTGCAAAAGAAGAATTAAACAGCACGATTGAAAGCGGAGAAAATGTTGTTATAAATAGGACGATACTTGAATGGTTGTTCAGATACACCAAAGGAAGACTCGCAGACGAGGAGCTTGTAAATGAGTTAATAAATCCTTTTGAGATCCAGGACCTGAAACAACTTGAAGATTATTTAAATCTAATTTCCAGGAATTATCAATGGGCGATCAGGACTTCAATAAAATGTGAAGATATCTGTAATCCCGAATCTGCTCTTGTACTTCTCTCAAATTCTACGATACACAGTAGAGACTTTTTTGCCCAATTAATAGCGCATTTTCTAGCTAGATGGAGAAAACTTGATGTAGAGCATATTTTCAGAAGGGCAAATTCTACCCAGATCTCATTTAAAAAAAATTCCTCAGTGTCTGCAAATGAAACAATGCCTGGAATCCGAAAACATTTCGGATACCTTGATATTGTATGTAAAGAACTTGATGATAACCCTGAATTCTGGACCCAGCTTATGTATACTTATAATGTGGAGAGATACAATCTTGTAACTTTACATAGAAGCCAGTTCGAAACTTTTGCAACCGGAGATGTCCCGAATCCAACAAAAATCCTTGAACGTTTATGCAAACAATCAATAAACGAAATGACCCTCCCTGATTTACTAATTCATTTCAGGCGGATGTATCTTGCAACTCAGCTTGTTAAAAACATAGAAGTTTCTCTGGAGCCTGGAGATGAATCTGTAACAATCTTCCACGATTTTAAAAATGAAAAAGTCATCAATAACCTTATCGAATATTTTTCAAACATATTCCGCGAAAATGGTACGCCCTTTGAAACCGCTGCGTACTCAAGTATGATTGTATTTAAATTCTATCAACAGACAAAAGGGGAAAGGCCTACAATATATAATGGCAGTTAAAAATTCTCAAGCATGTAAAAAATTACATGCAATTATACTTTAAAAATTACTGCTGTAAAGTTGTACTGAGAAAACAAAGGTCAACTTAAAAAAATTAAAAGTAAGGAAAAAAATAGAAGAAAAAAATACTGAAAATACTGAAAAAAGAGAATTTAGGATTAAATTTTCAAATAAATTATTCTGAAGGCTTCTCTGACAATAAAATCAGCTTTATAGGTTATTTGGTCTATTCAGTATTTTATTTATTCGTACCCAATTTTTATTTGATTTTATTCGTTTTTATTTGTGTTTATCCGTTTTTATCTGTTTTTATTTATTGTTATCATATTTTTATTTGATTTTTATTAGATTCAACTAGATTTGCCCTATATTATCCGGTTTAGCCTTTTGCAACTCCCATAGGAATCACTTTTGCAACCTTACGGGCAATGCCCAGTTCATGCACAACATTTACCACATCACTACTGGACTTATACACTTCCGGAGCTTCTTCTGCAATAACAGACGGGTGGGTTGCTCTTACAGTAATTCCCTGAGCTGCAAGATTTTCTTTTATTTTCTGCCCCTGGAATTCTTTTTTTGCATGAGCTCTGCTCATAACCCTGCCAGCCCCGTGACATGCACTGCCGAAAGATAAATCCATAGATTGCTGTGCTCCGCACAGTATGAAAGAAGGAGTCCCCATGCTTCCTGGAATCAAAACTGGCTGACCTACGTCTCTATATACTGCAGGAATATCGGGATGTCCTGCAGGAAAAGCTCTTGTTGCTCCTTTTCTATGGACATAAACCTTCTTTTTGCTGCCGTCTACATTATGCTCTTCAAGTTTTGCCACATTATGGGCCACATCATAAAGCAGTTTCATTCCCAGTTCATCTGCATCTTTACGGAATATCTTCTCAAAAGATTCCCTTACCCAGTGAGTGATCATCTGGCGGTTTGCCCATGCATAGTTTGCAGCACAGAGCATAGCTTTAAAATAATTTTGAGCCTCTCTTGATTGAGCCGGAGCGCAGGCAAGCTGCTTATCCGGAATTTCAATATTGTATTTTTTTACAGCCTGAGAAAGTTCTTTTAGATGATCGGTACAGATCTGATGTCCAGCCCCACGGGATCCGCAATGAACCATTACAGTTACCTGACCTTTTTCAAGCCCAAAAATTGAGGCTGTTTTTTGATCGAAAATTTCATCTATATACTGAACTTCTAGAAAATGGTTTCCACTGCCAAGTGTTCCCAGTTGGGGTTTTCCCCTGTTTCTTGCCTTTGTACTTACCTGGGCAGGGTCAGCTCCCTCCATATAGCCGTTTGCCTCGCAATGTTCAGCATCGGATTCCACCCCGTATCCTGCTTCTACGGCCCATTTTGCGCCGTACATAAATGCACCATCAAGTTCTTTGTCAGAAGCCTTGAAACGACTTTTTGAGCCAACTCCTGCAGGCACATTATTAAAAAGCACATCGGTAAGTTCCTTTATATGAGGCACAACCTCTTCTTTTTGCAAGTTAGTACGAATTAATCTGACTCCGCAATTAATATCAAAACCTACTCCCCCAGGGCTGATAACTCCTTCTTCCGCATCAAAAGCAGCAACTCCGCCTATGGCAAACCCATAACCTAAATGCGCATCAGGCATAGCCATTGAATATTTCTGGATGCCCGGAAGGGTTGCCACGTTTGCAATCTGGTCAATAGTCCCTGGTTCTATATCCCCAAGTAAGTGCTCAGATACAAAAAGGCGGCCAGGAACCCGCATATTTGGGATATGTCCTACAGGAATTTCCCAGTTGTTTTCAGAAAGCTTTCTGACCATAGTTTTTATATCTCTATTTTCGCTTCCCGCAGCTAATTTTTCAACATCTAGATCTTCACTCTCTGCCATAGCTGTTACTCCCTCTTTTTACATTTATATTTAATTATAATAAAACTAACCGGATATAACGAATAAATGACAATTTGATATAATGAAAGGGAATTGACACTTTAGTTAAACTAAAATATTAAATTTTAAAATTTTTTAAAATATCTGGGTCAACTGAATTCGGTCTAATCAAATCTGAGTTAACAATTTAAATCAAAGGATTTAAATCAAGGAGTTAGGACCATAACTATTGGAATTAAACAAAACATTAAATTAAAGAGCAACTAAGTAATAAACAGGAAAATAAATGAGATTTAATAAAATAATCAAAATTGAATAAATCTAATAATGCTATTTTAATCTTGAATCACTTTAGCAATGTTATTTTAATCAGACAACCTTAATTCTATTGAAGTTTAGCTTCCCATCTACCATATTTCTACATCATTAAAGGTCTACAACAACCTGCGCTTCCCAGCCTTCGGAAGTTTCCTCGACTTTGAGCTGATTATAAGTAACTGCTTTAATCTCAGTTTCAAAAGGGTGACTTTCAGGATAGAATTTTTCGCCTGAAGCCCAGGCTTTTAGGGAATAACCATCTTTATCTTGCTTGATTTCTTCAACCTCAAAATCCTTAAAGATAACTTCTTCGACTTCGAAAAGATAAAGAAGCTCGGAAAGCCAATCTATAAGCAGGGATTCCAGGTCCGGAGAATCAAGAATAATCTCACTTGCCATCTCTTTAGAAACCTTTTCCGTATCAATCATTACGTTGAACATTGCAAGAGCTGCATTTTCAAATACTTCTTCCAGGGTCTTTCCATAGGCAAGAAATTTAGCATCTGCAGTATGTTCGAGGTATTCGTACTTTTTCCTTTGAGACGGCATAACCACGTATTATGTTTCGGATTACATTAACTTATCCAGCCCATGGTCTGAAAGAGGGAAATATAATCCTTAGAAGTTCAAAAGTCAGAGGTACTTTTGCTTAAATTTCAGTCAAGATTCTTCCAGATATAAAAAATTCGCTGGATTGCAGTGATATGGCTCGTTATAGCAATCAGTATCAGAGACCAGCCAAGAATAGAAAAACCGGCAATTGGAGCTGAAAAAGCAAAATTTGCAAAAGCTGCAAGAATTATGACTACAAGCCTGTCAGCTCTGCCCATGATGCCTCCGTAATATCTTCCAAGATTAAGGGCCTGGGCCTGAGTCCCGAGATAACTGGTAAGCTGCACCCCTACTATTGCCGCAACTCCTATCTGCCAGGGCACATAACCCGCAAAAAAGATGCTGCAAATGATAAAAACATCAGCGTATCTGTCAATCACGTGATCGAGAAAGTCTCCTCTTGGAGTGGCCCTGTTGGATTTACGTGCAATTATCCCATCAAGGGCATCAAGAACTGAGTTGCATATAACAAGAACACCTGCTATAAAGATAAATTCCCTGGCTCCCGGAGAAAAATAAAAACTTAGTCCTGCAAAAAAGGCACAAATAAGGGAAGCTATTGAAACTGTATCTGGCGAGATCTCGTATCTTACGAAAAAGTCAGCCAGGGGTTCGATTGCTCTAGCGGCAAAAGGTCTCAGGGTGTTAAACGTCATGGTGCTCGGGGATTTTCCTTTTTATATATCCGTAAAGAGGGAATTTTCCCAAAAATCAGGCAATTTGCCTTACTCCCTTTATAGAGATGGATCTGATAATCCATATTGTTTCTGTGTTTATCCGTTTTTTATATTTATAGTTAAGGCCGTATCTTTGTAATCAGGCATTCAATTGATAAATTTAGTTATTTATTTTCTTCCTCCCGGATTGACCAGTTCATACAAATATTTAACTTTACATGAATGCTCAAGCTGAGTTGTTACAATATACGCATCCGCAAGTGTTCTTCCTATTGCGAAAGTTCCATGGCTATAAACTATTGCCCCTCTACTGGAAGAAAGGGCCTTTGCAAGATTTTCTGCAAGCTTGGAACTTCCAATCCCGCCTGCAACAACAGGAATTTCTCCCAGAAAATACTGCCCTTCGCTATCCACAGGCAAAATTGTTCCATCAGGGCCTGCAAGCAGGGACTCAACAACTGCATAAAGACAGTGAGCATGAATAATTGCAAGTGCAGAGGTACGCCTGTATATTTCCCTGTGTACAACACTCTCGGAAGATGCAATAATATCCAGAGACGAGATATCTTGAATATTTACTTCAACAACACTATTTTCTGTAATTTCATCAAGCGCAGCTCCTGTCCGGGTAATTAGCATAGCATCTCCGGCCCGGACACTTATATTTCCGAAATTTGATTCGACAAGCCCGTGTTCAACTAATTTACGCCCATATTTTGCTATTTCCTGCCACATTTTAAACCAGATATACACAGGAAAATCATATAGATTTATGTAAAAAAATTCTATAAAATAAAAAAAGTAAAGAAAGAGTGTCAGTTAAAGTGCTTAATTTTGCCCAGAAAAGATAATCCTGCCATAAAGTTTATCTGTGAGTATTGTATTTAGATAAATCTGCTATCAGTTCAAATTTGCCTCGTTGGCTCAGCCCGGTAGAGCGAGTGACTTGTAATCACTAGGTCGCGTGTTCGAATCACGCACGGGGCTTAAAGTTTTTTGTAATTCAAAGTCTTTAAGTAAAGTTTTGATTATAAAAACCGAAAAGATTACTGTATTATTTTTTCATTATTTTTTTAGAAAAAAAATCAGATATTCATACTTCTCTCCATTTTCGGTCTAAAAATATTTTGAGCTCTGTTTCACACAATTATTAAAATTAATTTTTAATTTAACTCTAAAACTCTTTCCTCTAGACACTTTTTTCCCAAATTTAAGATTATCAGAATAAGTTTAAAAAAGATCTTTAGTGTGTTTTATTAAAATTAAAAACTTGTGATAATACCGTTCCAGGTTCAGTTTACACTCATGACAGTTTTTGGATCGAGTTTTTGGAAAAAAAGAAATAAGAAGCTTTTTAAGCTTCAAGGAGTCTGACAAAATTCTTAGTATAAGGAGGATTTTAAACTAAATTGTCATCACATCTTTTGAGAAATAATTTGAGGTTGCTTTCCTGAGTTTTACAGGAAAACAATTCCTTAAATTTCCCAATTAGCAATCTCCTTCTACTGGTTTGTTTTTGGTTTCTTCACAATCATCTACTTTTGTTTTAATTTCCTTGCATGGATCTACAGGTTCTGGCACTGCGCAGGAATCATCAACTTTTGCATCATTGGAATCTTCACAGTCAGATGCACAGTCATCAGATTCATCTGCACAATCATCGTCTTCGGTTTCTTCAGACTCTTTTACAGTGTCATCGTCAGAGTCTTTGACGGCTTCAGAGTCATCAGAGTCATCAGAGTCATCAGCTTCATCAGTTTCGTCAGTCTCATCAGACTCGGTTTCGGAGTCATCTGAATCTCCGGCTTCATCAGATTCATCTGCTTCCTCAGAGTCCTCAGAATCAGTTGAATCATCTTCAGACTCATCTTCATCTATCCCATCAAAGTCATCAAAATCGTCGACTTCTTCATCATCAGTTTCGGAATCATCAAATTCTGATTCGTCGTCATCATCCTCGTTATCGTCTCCATCTACACTTGTATCAATGGCAGGATCAATTTCTTCATCTGATGCCGAATCGTCTTCGCTGGGTTCATCAGTTCCGGTTTCATCCTCAGTTGGAACACCTTCATCAGTTCCGTCTTCAGCTCCTTCATCAGTAGAACCTTCACCGTTATTAGCAGAGTCATCAGCAGGTTCATTTGCATTGTTGTCATCAGAGTTTGAACCATCTGTAGTTCCGTCATCAACTCCTTCAGGAATTGTCGTCAAATCATCGAGATTAATACCGCCGAGAATGTCGTCTATAAAGTCCAGTGGATCGAAAGGTGCAATTCCAGCCCCATCAGTAGGAAGTGCATTGCTATTTTCATCTTCATCGGCAGCTCCAACAAGTGACATGGAGGCATAAGAAGCTATTAAAAACAATGTGAGCAGTAAGCATAATATTTTTTTAAGTTTTTGTATCCCCATAATTTAACCCCAATTAATTTATTTGGCACAATAAAGCACTCAAAACACTCCTTTTTGAACATCAGTGTTAGCCAATTTCAAGCAAGTGTTCTGGTACACTTATTTACATAATTCATATCAAATTGTACCAGTTTCTAAATTAAAACTAATTGTATATAGGGTTCAAAGAATATCAAAATAGTAATATAGTTTCTGTCTCAGCTAATTTAGAGACTTTGCGGACTAATTATATTCAAGTATTTTTTTTATAATTTAGGATATTCTTTAAAAAAGAGTTTTTCAATTATTTTCTAAAAAGATGGTCTTTTTAATAATATACTAGGAGATAAAAATGGTTTTTATCTAACTCAGTATTTCATGGACATTAGAATTACAGGAAGGCAAAAAGCTCTCTTTGTTTTGAGACCTTTTCTTTATAGAATTAAGTATTTTAATTAAAGTTTAAAATATAAACTTCCATAAAATATACAGAGATCCAGTTTTTTTGTGAATATATTGAAGATATGAATTGTGTAAAAGATTAGGTTTTGATAATCGAAATCTCTCCTCCGAAAACAAAAACTAACCTGATCTGACGAATTTTACAACAAAATATTCATGAATATAAAACTTTATATTTGCTTCAAAACTTTCGATCCAAAACTATTTTTTGTTTAATTAAAATTTTTGATATAATTAATTTAAAGTAATATACAATGGTATTCTATATTGTAACGTTGAGTGAGAAGAGAGATGTGGAATAGGTAACAAGGAGCTAAATGGGTAAGAAGGACTGCCTGGAATCTCCTGGTCCGGTCTCAAAATATTCTTGGGGGAGCGTATTTTGAGATAACTGTATTGTGAGCTGCAGTTAAGGATAAGAGTTTTTCAGGCGTCTTCTTGCGCTTTCAAAAATTGATTTTCTAAATTCTGTTAAATAAAACTCTTTTTTCCATGTTGTTAATCTTTTTTTCATTTCTTTTCGAATCTATAGTTTTTTTCACGATTTCATATATTTCATATTATTCTTACTTTTATTTAGGCTGCTGTTTTTATAATATTTAAAAATCAAATTGTGGGCAGCCACCCCGCCCTAAAAGGGTGGATGATTCGTGGCCTCTGCACTCATAACATTGTTTTTTATGCTTTTAAGTGGCTGTGCTCATTTAGTATTAATTTATGTTGTGATTTTAAAACGTTTTATGCCAAAGTATTTTTTGTTTGGTGGAAATTTTTGGTATAATTAATTTAAAATAAGTATGAGTATAATTATATATTGTAACTGGGGAGACAGAGAAAAGAGTGAGTTAAGGGTATGAAACACTAAGAAGTAAAGAATCGCCTGAAAGCTATTGGTCCTGTTTCGAAAATATACTTGGGAGAGTATAACTAGAAACTACTGTATCGGGGGCTGCAGTAAATGGAAATACACTTTCAGGCTTTTTCTTACTTAATCCTAATTACCCGAAAATGTTTTCCAGAAACTAATCTTCTACTTCTATACTTTTTTTCATAAATTTTGTACAAAAAAAATAAATTTTTGCGTAGAAAATAAACCTTATTTTCGTATACGTTGTTATTTATTTAATATTTTATTTAATATTCATTTTTTAGAATCTTATTTATAGGTAGCTTTTTGTCTTTATTTGTCTTTATATATGTTGAAAGAACAAAACTTAATTTTGCTTAAAATTTAATTAATTTATTTTAGTTTATTTTTACATATTATAATAATAATTTTCTAAATATACTCATGTTTTAAGATGGTTTTTTAATATTTTTATAGATTTAATCCAAAGCAATAATTATTATTCAAGGTAATAATTATTTTAAGTTTTTAATAAGGATAAGAATATTTATAGTTAGGTTAACATATAATGTCTTGTACGCAATTATTTACTGGTTTTGAAACTTTTTCTGCCTGGATATTATTTATTACCAGGGAATTTTTTGGGGAATTAATTTAAAATATTTAGGAGATAATGTGGTGTATGGAGTGGGAAATAAGTTGGGGATTGAGGCGGGGGAACTCTACCACAACAAATGAAAAACCTCCTGGGGGCCGCTGATCCATCTTCATATCCTAGCGTCGGGGAATATGAAAAGACTGTATTGGGGAATACAGTAAAAGGATCAAGCGTCCTAACTTCCTTTCGTTTATCGTTCGTTATTCTCACACCATAAAATATTCTTGAGTATCTCTTTTCCTATATACATTCGATAGTTTTATTCTAAGAACCGTTTATAGTTTACTAGCAATCTGACATTATTGATATTACTAAAGTTACTAAAGTTACTAAAGTTACTAACATTAATAAGATTGATCTGGAGGATGTCTAAAGGATTCAAAAATCGAAAATAAAAGTTTTAATCTTGTCCCTAATGTAAGTTTAGGAAATGTCCTTTAAAATATTTAGGTCTAAAATAGATCTAAAATAAATCTAAGTTTGAATAAAAAGAAAATTGAGAATATACGAACCTAAGCACATAAGAGGATAAAAACAAACATACCGGTTAAGCAAATCAAAGTTGGGTAAAGCAGGTTAAAATGAATTAGAAAATTAATCTGAGTTTTTTAGCTTTTTTAAGAGGAGAAAATGTCTCAGAATAAAGACTTTTTTACACGAAATCTGCTGAATAAAACGCTTAACCCCATCTGTTATAAAGATAAAAACGGGGTTTTCCTGGGAGTAAATGAAATTTTTGCCGAAATTGTAGGCCTCCGAGAAAAAGAGATTATTGGATCCAGATTTTCGGAAATAAGAAGTAAAGTAGAATCAAAAACCCCTAAAAAAGATCTAGCGAAAGAAAAAAGTTTTCTGGAATATCTGCAGGAATCGGATGAAGAGGATTTGGAACTTATCAAAAATAAGGGAACAAGCACACATAAATATGAGGCGCTTTGTGCAGATGGAATTATAAGAACTTTTATTGTAAATAAATCAACTTTCGACAATGAAATAGGAGAGGTTGCCGGAATTGCCACTATTTTGCAGGATATTACAGAACTAAGTAAGTTAGAAAAAATCCTTGAGGAAAATGAAGATCGATACAGAACTGTTACAAAACAGACAGGGCACTTGGTATATGATTATGAAATAGAAAAGAGAAAAATCTCCTGGTCCGGAGCAACCGGAGAGCTTTTAGGCTATGAGTCCGAAGATTTTGCAAGCACTGATATTAAAGTCTGGTTAAATCACATTCATCCAAAAGATAGGGAAAAGACCTGGCAGGATTTTAACAAATATATCGAAATCGGGGAAAATTTCAGGCTGGAATACAGATTCAGAAAAACAGACGGAACCTGTATTTTTATTGAAGAAGATGTTGTCTGCCTGAAAAACAAAGAAGGAAAAGTCAACAGGGCTCTTGGGATAATGAAAGATATAACCGGGAGAAAGCTTGCTCAGGAAAAATTGGAAACAAGCGAAAAAAGATATCGTTCATTTATACAAAACTTTAAAGGCATCGCTTTTCAGCTCAACGAACATTTTCTTCCGGAATTTATGCACGGCCTGGTAGAAGAAATTACAGGATATAAAGAAGAAGAGTTTTTATCAGGAAGAATTTTGTGGAAAGATCAAATTTATCCTGAAGATTTATGTTATGTCCTTAGAAATTACGAACGAATTCAAAAAGCCTCATACAGTTTGTATACAGAATTTGATTTCAGGATAATCCATAAAAACGGGCAAATTAAGTGGGTGCATGAGACATATCAAAAAATTAAAGGTAAAAGGAAAAGACCCGATAAATATCAAGGTACAATTTACGATATTACCGGGAAAAAAGAAACTGAAAAAGCTCTTGAAAGAATGGAAGAATTCCGGAAAAAAGAAATTCATCACCGAATAAAAAACAATTTACAGGTAATCTCATCCTTACTTGATCTTCAGGCTGAAAGATTCAATAATAAAGAAAATATACAGAACTCTGACATTGCAGAAGCTTTCAGGGAAAGCCAGGATAGAATTTTGTCTATTGCTCTTATTCATGAAGAACTGCATAAAGGAGAAGGAAACAATAAACTTAATTTTTCTGCATATCTTCGAAAGCTTGTAGGAAATCTATTCCAGACATATAAACTGAAAAATAAGGATATTGCTCTGGAAATAAAGTTTGAGGAAAATGTTTTCTTTGAAACGGATACCGCAGTGCCTCTGGGGATAATCGTTAATGAACTTGTTTCCAATTCTCTGAAACATGCATTTCAAAACAGAGAAAAAGGGAAAATTAGAATTGAATTACGCAGACAGGAAAAAACCAGAAACGAAATAAATCAATTCCAGAAGAATAAAGACATAAAAAAAGAAAAAGACGAGAGTGGGAGTGAATTTCTCCTTATTGTCTCAGATGATGGAATTGGAATTCCGGAAACGCTGGACATAGAAGATTCCAATACGCTTGGACTGCAGCTTGTTTATATTCTGGTTGACCAGTTAGATGGAAAAATTGAACTAAATAGGAAAAATGGGACAGAGGTTTTTATACAAATCAAAGTAAAAGAAGGAGCCCATCCCAAAACTCAAAATTATTGCTTTTAATCCTGTATTCCAAATTATCAATTGTGCTCCTGATAACATAAGTAATTTTGAGAAATTAAGATTGACATGTAAAAATTAGTTTTGGGATAGCCTCAAGGAGAAAATTAAGATGATATATTTACGATTTAAAAGAAATTAATATGCTGTATTTTGATTTGGGATTTTATATTAGTTCTGGAAACTGATAAAGATTATATGTTAAGAATCAAGCAGCAGGCTTGCTGAAGAATAGTTTAAAGATTTAAAAACAGAATTAAAGGCTTTCATAAGCAGACTTATCTTAGATAGATATTTACTCTGAATGGCTGCTTTTGTGGACATTATTAAATTATTTATTTCAAATCATAATTCAAGCATATATATTTATTAAAACAGCAATTTATTGAATTGGGGGATAATATGAACGAGATAAAAATAGGGGATAAAATACAGGATTTCAAATTAAAGGACCAGAAACAAAAAGAAGTGAATCTTTATGATTTCAGCGGAAAGAAGGTAATTCTTTCATTTCATCCGCTGGCCTGGACAAATGTTTGTGCGCAGCAAATGAAAGCCCTTGAAGAAAATTATGAAATGATCAATCAATTGAACACGATAGCTTTTGGAATAAGTGTGGACCCTGCACCTTCAAAAAAGGCCTGGGCGAGAGAATTGGGAATTACAAATACAAGGCTTCTTTCGGATTTTTGGCCGCACGGCGAGATAGCTAAAGCATATGGAATTTTTCGGGAAAAAGAAGGAGTTTCGGAGAGGGCAAATATAATTATCGATGAGGAACAGAGGGTTATATTCTTCAAAAAATACCCGGCGCATGAGCTTCCAGATATAGAAGAAATAAAGCAGATTATTCAGAGTTAAAAATTAGCTATATTTAGGCTCGTTAAAATATAGTATATTTGAAAATAATTTTAGGACTAAAGAGGACTAAAATTAGAATTAAAAGTAAAATAAAATCAAATTAAAGCAAATTTTATTTGAATAGGACTTATTTAAAAAAATATAATTTGAAACTAAATAACGATTAAATAAAAATAAAAAATAAAACAACGGGCCAACAAGAGCCCGTTTGAAAAACGAAAGAAATATTGAAATTTTTAAATACGGATCTGTTTTCTTTCAGGCTGTGTTGCTATTTATTCGTCTTAAATGACGGTCAATTCCATCATAAAGGTCTTTCAATGCTATACTGAGCCTCCGGGCTTCTATCTGCCATACTCTTTTGCTGACCTGAGTATCTCCTCCGGCTTTAACAGCAGCTATCCACGCGTATTTTCGGGCTATTTTTTTATTGTTGAAGGGAAAATGGAAAAAGCTCCCGGTTTTCTGATGACTGTATTTTTCATTCAAAAGGAACTCATAAATTTCCTTTACCCTTTCATACAATTTCTCATTACTTTCGGAGCTTGACGCTCCAAAAAGCACCAAATTGCAAAGCCGGAAGTGCACATTATTAAACTCGGAACAAAGGTGTTCAGAATTAGAAACCTCAAGCAGCTTTCTAAATTCAAAGAAGATTTCATTATGTCCGCAGCCTGAAGGCATGTTATCCCCAAGCGAGATCATAACGTGAATACATTCATGGAAGAGAATTTTGGCTATTAGAAATTCAAGCCTTTCCTGCAGGTTCCAGTACCTGTTTACAAGCATTTCATCCCAGAGCTGGTAAGGATTCACAAGAATTAAAGACCTGTATACAATCTTCTTTTCTTTTTGCGAAACCAATCGTTTGGGATAAATAGCCATTCCTTGCATTTTTCCGAAAAACTCAACCCTGACAGCCAGATCCCAGCAGTATTCCCACCCCCCGAGATTTACGCATTTTATTCTATAGTAGTTTCCATCGAAATGGACGTCTCTAAGCAGTTTATACATGTCTTTGCTGCGTGCCTTTATCAGTAACTTAACCTGGTGTTCCCTATAAATGCTGAGGTCAAAATAGGGGACATTCGGTACAGGAGAACAAGAGAGAAAGGGTATGGGTGCAGTTGAACTAAGGTCCTGAAATCCTTGAGCCCAGTATCCTGAGCTGTCTTTCTGTTCTTCGATGTTTTTCTTTTCTGGCTGGGCCTTATTTTTCATAAAATCTCCCCGTGTAGAATATCCAATAAGATATTATTACTAAAGATATATAAAAATTAATCAATAACAAAGAATTAGAACAAAGGTCCAACCTGAAAAAAATAAATCTCTTGATAATTTTTATTTATTTTCATGAATTTCATTGGGATATCCGCAGACCGGACAACTATTTAATTTTGAAAGTGAAATTTCACTGAAACTCCCTGAGAGCCCACTCCAGAAAAGAAGCCGGCCTTCCAGAAGTTTTCCCTGCCCTGTTAAAAACTTAATTACTTCGTTTGCCTGAATAGAACCTATAATTCCCGGAGTTGCTCCGATAATCGGGAAAACTTCTTTTTTCGAGATTCGTGGGAAAATACAGTAAAAACACGGAGTCTTTCCGGGAATTATTGTGGTTGCCTGGCCATCATATCCTGAAACGGCCCCATGAACTAAAGGAATTTTCCTTTTTACTGCAAACCTGTTAAGCATATGCCTGGTTTCCTGATTATCAAGAGCATCAACAATAATATCGCACTCAGGAATTAAAGCCTCTATATTTGCTTCCGTGAGCTTTTCCTGAATGATTTCGACTTCAATTCCTGAATTCATGGCAAGGAGCTTTTCTTTTGCAGATTCTACTTTAGCTCTTCCGAGATCCTTTTCATGGTGGAGAAATTGTCTGTTCAGATTACTCAGATCTACGGTATCAAAATCAACAAGAATTATTTTCCCAATTCCTGCTATTGCAAGATATGTAGATATAGGGCTTCCAAGTCCTCCTGCACCTGCAACCAGTACTTTTGCTTTTCTTAATTTTTCCTGGCCTTCTTCTCCAAAGAGAAGAATTTGCCGGCTGTATTTTTCACGTTCAAAATCATTCATAACAATTTCTCCAGAAATTATCCCTGTGAAGATAAATAAATAAATAAATAATAAATCGTCATCTGGCTTTAAATAAAATTTCAGTTGATGTTTTTGATAGATATTGAGCTCATCCCAAAACTAATTTTTATTCGACATCAATAAGATTTTGAAAATCATTTTCCGTATCATAAGATCAATTGATTATTTCAAATTC
>JBNAKO010000022.1:0-11148 GCA_049706495.1 Methanosarcina sp.
AATTTTTCAGCCTGGAGATCTAATAAGGAAGAGATTACCTGTAAATTATTCTTAATTCTATGATGGATTTCTTTTATCCTAACCTTATCTATTTCAGCCAGGGCGTTTTCTGCCTTTATACGCTCGGTAATATCTCTTGCAATAGCTAAAATAGCTACAAGTTTTCCGGAAGGATTGAAAACAGGAGAAAGTGCTGCTGAAATATTTATTAATCTGCCCTGCTTGTTTAGCCTTATAGTTTCATAATGCTGGATCTGTTGCCCCTTTTTAATTTGTTCAGAAAAATATTCTATTTCCCCTTTAAGGGAATCCGGTTCAAGAATAGAGATATTTTTTCCCAAAACTTCTTTAGCTGAATAACCATAAATCTGCTCTGCCCCTTTATTCCAGCTAGAAATAATGCCGTCAAGAGACAGAGTTACAATAGCATCATTTGAGGATTCCACAGCATTCGCCAGAAGCTGAATTTTCTCTTCAGTTTTTTTGCGCTCGGTGATGTCCTGTGTTGTACCTTTAACTCGAATAGGAATGTTATTCTTATCAAAAATCGTTTGGGTTTGTACATGAATTGCCCGTTCTTCCCCATTAGCTAAAAGAATTCGAAAATCGATTGAGGTCTGTTTGCCTTTTAATCCTTCCTCAAAAGTTTTATTCACATATTCTAGATCATCCGGATGTATACGTTTAAATAATTCATTGTGACCTGGAATCAGGTTCTGAGGGTCCCATCCATAAATATGGTACAGTTCCTCAGACCAGTGTGTTTCATGGGTTTCAATATTCCATTCCCAATTCCCAATATGAGCCATTTTTTGAGCTTCAGCGAGCCCCTGTTCACTTTCTTTTAAGGAATCGTAAGCCATTTCAAGCTCAGCTGTGCGCTCTTTAACTAAATTTTCTAAATTGTCATATGCTTTTTTTACAGCCTTTTCTGCCTTTTTAATATCTGTAATATCGCGAGCAGCTGCAAAGACTCCAATGACTTCACCGGTTTCATTTTTGTAAACTGAGGCATTATACAATACTGGAGTTATATGTCCATCCTTGTTCTGAATTTCAAGAGGGTAATCTCGGACTTCACCATGCACAAAGGCCTGCTGATAGCCTTTACGGGCTTTTTTAGATTCAGTAAAATAGTCTGAGAAATCAGTTCCAATTAATTCATTTCTAGAATATCCAGTAACCAGTTCTGTGGCTTTGTTTACATCCGTAATTTTGCCATCACGCCCAATGGTTACCAAGGGATCCAGACTAGTTTCAATTAGGTTACGGTTATAAATGCTTGATAGCCTTAGGGACTCTTCTGCCTTCTTGCGTTCAGTAATATCTCGTGCAATAGTTAAGACCGCAATGAGTTTTCCAGACATATCAAAGACAGGCGAAAGAGTTGCTGAAACGTTTATTACAGTACCATCTTTTTTTAACCTTAAAGTTTCGTAGTGCTGTATATTCTCTCCCTGTTTAATCTTATCAGAAAAGCGTTTTATTTCTCCTTTAAGGTTATCCGGTTCAAGCATTGATATATTCTTTCCGAGAACTTCTCCGGCTGAATAGCCGTAAACCTTTTCCGCCCCCTTATTCCAGCTGGAAATAATGCCCTCAAGAGACTTAGTTATAATTGCATCTTCAGATGATTCCACAGCATCTGCCAGTATCTGAATTTTTTCCTCTGCTTTTTTAATATCTGTAATATCGCGAGCCGCTGCAAAGACTCCAATGACTTCACCGGTTTCATTTTTGTAAACTGAGGCATTATACAATACTGGAGTTATATGTCCGTCCTTATGCTGAATTTCAAGAGGGTAATCTCGAACTTTACCATCTGTGAATACCTGCTGATAGCCTTTACGGGCGTTTTCAGGTTCAGTAAAATAGTCTGAGAAGTCAGTTCCAATTAATTCATTCCTGAAAAATCCAGTAACCTGCTCCGTAGCCTCATTTACATCCATAATTCTGCCATCGTGCCCAATGGTTACTAAGGGATCCAAACCAGCTTCAATCAGACTGCGGTTATAAATATTAGACAGCCTGAGAGCTTCTTCTGCTTTTTTATGTTCAGTAATGTCGCGGACAATTCCTGCTCTGAAGCATGCCATACCAGTTTTATCCTTGACGATTGAGAAATGGTCAGCTAACCAGCGGTATTTTCTATCTTTACATTTGAAGCGGTACTCGTGAGCTCCAAAACCCTCGTCTAATGACTGAGTAATTCCTGCAATGACCAATGGGCGATCTTCCGGGTGAATGCCAGCAAACAGATCGTTGAGACTCATTGCATTGAACTCCTGGGGAGAGAAACCTGTAATCTGCTCTATCACCGGGCTCATGTAATCAAAGCGGTTGCTCTGAAGGTCTCGACGGTATGCCGAATCGAGAGAGTTTTCAAGGACTGATCGAAACTTTTCTTCACTTTCTTGCAATGCATTCATCAGAATATCGCGTTCGGCCAGAGACTGAGCCAGCTTAATATTGCTGTAGCTTAACTTAGAGATTATATTGGCAAATCTGATGAAGAAGGCCATGCTCGTGGTAACTGTCTCCCTGCTCAACCGTGGAACTCTTTCAAGCGCTGCTATGTATTCCCCTTCATTAAAACCATATATTCTGGCCTGAGATCGAAAAATTTCATAGTCAAGAGGTTCATCCTCAAAAAAGAATTGCCCCAGGAAGATACTACCGACTTGTTTTCCTCCTAAAAAAATTGGAGTTGCAATGTCCCACATACTGTTTTTGCACTTGGACAACTTAATCTCTCCAGGAGCAACATCCATTGCTAGCCTTATGTTGCTCTCAACACAGTATTTGCAAGCCTCAGGGTGAACTCTATGGAATTTTGTGCAGATGTCCTGCCATCCGACACCTACTAAAACAGTACCTTTGAGATCATTCAGGCCCATGGAAATGTGAGTAAGTCTATAGAAATCATCCATTAGTAACTGGAGGGTCTGAATATCAACGATGTCGGCAAGCTCAAGGTTGTCTATTTCCCTATCAGGTGAGAGAATGCTCTCCAACTTCAGCCTGACTCGTTGTTCACTCTGGAGCAGGGCCTCTTCTACCCGTGCTCTCTCCTGTTCTGCTTTTTTTCTCTGCAGAGCTTGCATCACCGCTGGTGCGACAGCTTCGAGATCCTCCTGTTGCTCACAGCTATAGCCGCCCTCGCGGTTTGCGACTGCGATCAAGCCCATAATTTCTCCATCTTGGACAAGGGGCACTCCAAGAAACGACGTTAATGGCGGATGCCCTTCAGGCAAACCAATACTGTCCGGATGTGACTGCGGGTCATTGGTAAAGAAGCTTTTTCCGCTGCGGATAACACTGCCATACAGGCCGTGGGTAATAAAATCACTCGGGAGACGGCGATGCCCTGTTTTGTCATACATAAGGCACTCTTCCCATGCCAATTCGCTTTTTGCGACATCATGCAATAGCCCGTCGTCGCCAATTTCATTAATGAAACCAAACTGGCTGCCAGTGATTTCTAAAGCTACGGATAGACAGGCATTTCCCAACTCTTTTTCTGTTTTTGCCTGTACTACATTGGCGAATATCCAATTGATTCCCTCTAAAACACGATTATACCTGCGAATCCGGTGCTCTTCTTGCCTGCGCTTAGTAATGTCAGTGAACATGCCCAATGAGCCTGCAAACTTTCCATCTTTATTAAAAATAGGTTTAGCGCTTATAAGTGCCCATAAGGGTGAGCCATCCTTACGTATGAATTTAAATTCATAAATCTCACTAATACCCTTCCGCCTCTCTTCCATCTTCAGTTTAAGGATAGCTTTACCTTCTTCATCCACGAAGTCAAAAGCCAGTTTTCCTATCATTTCCTCTTGACTATATTCTAGCATCTCTTCCATTCTTTCATTAGCATAAGTAGTCCTGGTTTCAGCATCAAGAATCCATATACCTTCACTGGCGGTCTCTATAAGGTTTCGATATTTTTCCTCGCTCTCTCGCAGGGATTTCTCAATCTGTGTGCTATCAGTAATATCACGGGCGACATGGACGCACCCTATGACTTCCCCTGCTGCATCATACAGCGGCGAGACACTTACTGAGAAAACTCCACCCAAAAAATTTTCGTGAACCTCTTCAGTATGTTCGAGTTTGTCTTTAAGTAATTGTTTATGTGGACAAAAAGAGGGGGGCTCATTCAGTCCATGGATAGCACGGTAGCAGGTTAGCCCAATACACTCTTCTGGAGTGACACCTAATTTTGTCGCAGTCGCCTTATTTGCACGAACAATTCGATACTGATTGTCAATTATGGTTATCAGGTCTGGCACTGCATCAAAAGTTTGTTCCCAATCTTTTACATTCTGAAAAGAGATTTCTTCTACCTTCTTGTGTCTAGAGCAATCTATCTGTTCCCACTTTCCTGTTTTTTTAATCAAAAAAAATTGATGGTTAAGTGTCAGATCGAATATCTTAGTTGCGTTGCATCCATCGAGGAAATAAGTATGCAAAATCATTATCTGGCGGTTTCCAATAATATTGCTTATTTGTTTCTCATATTCAATAAAAAGGCTCCAGCCTTTTTTTTCCATCCAGGATATATTCTCGCTAAGTCTTATACCATCGTAATTACTATTTATAGCCTGATTGAATTTTTCAATCAAGTTGTTTATGACATACTCGAAATCAAAGATATCCTTTTTAAAATATAATTCCGTGTAAGAAATAATCTCTATTTGCCCTTTCTCTAAATAAATATCAAAACCAGATATAACTTCTCTTAAGGCTTTTTTTGCATCGTCAACTCCGACGAGTTGTGATGTAATCCACATACAAAATTCGTTGTTTTCCAGGCCTGCTTTGAAGTAAGGGACAAGTATGTCCATCATTTCTTCTTGTGTTTGATAGAACTGGCAGAAATGCGTCCCCCAAGGCACATCTCCTACAATATCAATGCCAGATTTTCTCAGGCTTTCTTTCATATAAAAATCTTCTCCTGCTTGAGAATATTAAAACAAAATTTTTCTTAAGACACTTCTATTGTCATTAAGTGAGGTCTGGGCTTCCCCTACTTAACAATTAACTCCTCTTAAGAATCCTGTATAAAGGGAGATTTAGAAAAAAACCATAAAACTTATTCAGAGGGGGAAGTAATAGCACATTGTACTGTGCTAGCATATGACGTGTTAATACTAATTATTTCCTATTTATTTTATTGTATATATAGGATTATCGGGCCAACAATATTTAGAGTTATATATTTATTTGACCTACATTTCTTCATTCCAGCAGAGTTCTTGGATTGATGAACCCGCTTCTGAGCATATGGTCAGCAAGTACAAGAGCAACCATAGATTCAGCAACAGGCACCATACGTGGAGGAATTGTAGGGTCGTGCCGTCCCTTAATTGAAATTTCAGTATTTTCTTTGGACACCAGGTTAACTGTTTTCTGAGCTTTTCCAATAGAGGGGGTAGGCTTTACTGCAGCCCTGCAGACAATATCCAACCCAGTTGAAATTCCTCCAAGGATGCCTCCTGCATTGTTGCTTAAACAGGTAATTTTGCCTTCCTGTATGTAAAAAGGGTCATTCATTTCACTTCCGTGCAAACGGGCAGCTTCAAAGCCTGCTCCTATTTCAAAACCCTTAACAGCAGGAATGCTCATAAGCGCTTTTGCAAGATCAGCATCCAGCCTGTCAAAAACAGGCTCTCCAAGACCAGCAGGCACACCTTTTGCAATAATCTCAACAATACCTCCAATACTGTCTCCTTCCTGCTTCAGGGCTGCAACCTTTTCAAGCATCTGCCTTGCAGCTTCAAGATCAGCACAGCGCACAGGCGTTTTTTCGACATTTTCAAGGATTTCTTCAAAGGGAAGAGATTTTGCGCGAATTCCCCCAAGTTCAAGCACATGTCCTGCAATTTGAATTCCGAATTGGGAAAGAAGAAGTTTTGCAAGGGCTCCGCCTGCAACCCTGCCTATTGTTTCGCGGGCAGAGGATCTTCCTCCTCCGCGGTGATCTCTTATGCCGTAGCGGGCCATATAAGTAAAATCAGCATGTCCCGGGCGAGGCTTATTTTTAATGGCATCGTAAGCTGAAGACTTCGCGTCTGAGTTCCAGACAAGCATGGAGATAGGAGTGCCTGTGCTTTTTCCTTCAAAAACTCCGGAAAGGATTTCAACCCTATCAGCTTCACTTCTGGGAGTGGAAACTTCGCTCTGCCCAGGGCGTCTTCTATCAAGTTCTTTCTGAATATCAGCTTCTGAAAAAGGGAGCCCTGCAGGCAAGCCGTCTACAACGACTCCTACAGCTCTGCCATGGGATTCTCCCCAGGTAGTTATCCGAAACATCTGCCCGAAAACGTTTCCAGCCATGCATCTTAACTGGTTTTTTTGGTATTTGATCCTTGGGGTCTCTGGACTGAGGGCTCAAGATGTACGACCACATCAGAAATATCTTTGTATTCGTTTTTCAACTTTTTACTCACTTTATGAGAAACAAGATGAGCATCCTCCATTGACATATCAGACTGGACAAGCAGATGCATATCAACCCTTACATCTCCCATACTGCCCCGGGTCCTAATTTTATGGCAGCCCTGCACACCTTCGACTCCCATAACAAGGGCGCAGATCTCCTGTTCCTCAATTCTTGACATATCAAGAAGAGATCTTGAGCTTTCTTTTATAATGCGATACCCTGCTCTGAAAATCAAGAAAGAAATTACAAGGGCAATTACAGGATCCATAAGGGGAAAACCCAGCTTTACGGCGGCCAGGCTTACAAGAACAGAAAGGGAGACATAAATATCACTTTTAGTGTGCATGGCATCTGCTATAAGCACCTGGCTCATTAGAGCCACTCCCTCTCTATGCTCATACCTTGTGACAAGGAAATTAATAAGCATCGTACCGAATACTACAAGAAAACTTATAGCTGTAACTTCAGGCGCGCTTTTGATAAGAAAACGGTCCAGAGCATTTCGGAAAATCTCCGCTCCTACAAAAATCAAAAGTAAGGCAATAAAAACAGAGGCTACAGTTTCATATTTAGCATGCCCGTAAGGATGATCCTTGTCAGGAGGACGGGCTGCAATAAAGATTCCTGCCAGACCTATAACATTGGAAACTCCGTCAAAAAGAGAATGATACCCGTCTGCAACCATGCTTAAGGTGCTGGTTATAGTCCCGTAAATTATCTTGGCAAAGGCTACTGAAAGGTTCAGAAGTAATACAAGAAGCAAAACCCTCTGGATTTTTTTGAACTTCTGCAACAAAAACCTGAGCCTCCTTTTTTACAGCCTTATAGAACCTGAATCGTAGACCGATAAAAAGGTTTGTTACGGCTGCGTCTGTTAAAAAACAATCAATATATACTTGCCTTTTTTATATAAAGCTTCATTTTAAAAAAATAAAGAAAAAGTTATAGATAAAAACATAATTATTGAAAATAAAATCAAAATTTGGAAATGAAAAGAAAAGAAAGAAATTGGAAAACAATTCAAAAAACCCAAATAAAAACAGTAATTTAAAGTTGGAATTGGAAGCTAAAAATATTAAAAAGGGAAAGGAAAATTGGATTTATTTGAAAAAATTTATTTGAAAAAATTTATTTAAAAGAGCCTGCTCCTGAAAATAAAATTCTGTTTAAAAATATTATTGAAAAAAATTATAAAAAATTTAAAAACAAAAATAATTGAAAAATAAAATATTTAAAAAAAGATTCGGAATTGTTCTATTGTAGGCTTTATTTTTACAGATTTTATTTACAGATTTTATTTTATGATTCAAGGCCTGCCCATGTCATATAAGCTTCCAGAATTTCCTGTCCTTCGAGAAATACCAGGCCATGTTTTTTCCCATATTCCTTTGCGTTTTCTTTAGAAAGAGCCTTTCCATTTTCGTCATCCAGCATTTCGCAAACAACCATTGCAGGCGTAATTCCAGCCATGCGGGCAAGGACAACTGAAAGTTCGGTCTGGCCTTTACGGTCATCAAGCAGGCCATCTGCAGCCCTGAGAAGTGCTACATGTCCTGGAGTTCTAAATTCATCTCCAAAGCGGGCTTTATTTCCGGACAGAGTTTTCTCGGTGATTTCTCCTACTTTCCGGATAGTAAGGGCTCTTTCATTGTCAGGGATCCCTGTTCGCGTGTGTCTGTGGTTTACCCAGAGCGAGAAGGAGGAATGAGAGTCATATTTAAGGTCGCCTGCTTTTTCCACAACCTCTTCAAGGGAATTACTGTTTTTGCTGGCTTCCCGGACAAGTTCGGCCATAAAAGGCAGGTTTAGCCGTTTTGAAGCTACAGGATCGACTGCAACACAGATCAGGCCGCCTGCGTCTTTTCGCATCCACTTTACGTCTTTGAAAGTGATTTCTTTTGCCGGAATTACAAGGTCGGTTTCCCCCTCTCTCGAATCCGAATCATATATCTGGATCATTTTTCCGGCCCTTAGAGCTTCTAGTGCTCGATTGATATTTTCATTTCTGTATGTAAGACATTCATAAACCGTGCTTTCACTCATTTCTGACTCTCCATACCCTGTTTTTTTACCTGTATTACAACTTTGTCCCCGTCTTTCAATTCCAGGGCATCTCTTAATTTTACCGGTGCAATGATCTCAATTAAATCCGAAGGGTAATGCGTTCTTTCGGGGGCGATAACTGCGGCTTCTATCCCGCAAATACATACAGGATAACAATTCCCGCCTCCAAAAGTGCGTTCCCCGTCACTAAAGCCTTCTATTCTAACAGCAGGCATTTCTCGCAGAGTTTTTCGAAGAACTGAGCTGTTTTCAGTGAGTTGTACATTTAGGGTTCCAGGGAAAGGTGCAAAATGTAATTTTTCCTCAAATTGCCTTTTGTACTGTGGGATATTAATATAATACTGGCCTTCCCCAAGGCCTTTAAGCACATTTCCCTCAAGTTCCAGACTACCAGATTCCGGACAAAAGATACTACTGTATTCCAGATATTCACTTTTAAGAAGCTCAATTCCTTTTTCGGTCATTTTTATCAACTGGCCACCCGGGACCATCTTCCTTTCAATCAGCCCCTTTTCTTCCAGCTGTTTTAATTTTCTTGCTGCAGTCTTGGAGCTTGCCCCGGTGTGTTTTTGAAATTCGTTCGAAGAGACCTTTATGGTCTTATTTACTGCTCCTATAAGGGCAAGTTTCTTCAGGTGTTCAACGTCAGACACTGTCGGCACCTATCTTAATTTTGAGATGCATCTCAATAATGAGATGTTAATCTATGCATTTTGCTTTAATAAAACTTTTGATATCAACTGGACACTAAAAACAATATTACTTTGTTAATGTTTAAAATTCTTAAATTTTAAATTTATTTGAAATTTAGGATTTTAAACGCTAAGTTTAAAACCTGAAATTTAAAATCCAAATTTTAGAATTGTTTCAGATATTAATTATATAATTAATATTTCAGAATCCTTTGGCTGCTGGCTATTATTAACATCTTTAAGAAAAACATTACCGGAGGAGTTAAGTATTTAGTATTTTGAATCCATCTACTGATTGGATTATGATGAGAGAAATTGAAGTTGAATGTCCTTCATGTTCGCCTAAGGAAGAAATAGGGCATGAAGTTTTAAAAGAAGGGCAGAGCCCGCTTGTTCGCTGTCTGGAATGTGGTCAGGTACATGCAGCAAAGCTAAAGACTCCAAAAACAGTTAGTGTAAAAGTGATTGTAAGTAAAAAAGACATTTCTGACACTTATAAAACTGACCTTGATTCTGAGACTTTGCTTGAAGTAGATGACGAACTGGTTGTAGACGATGAAGGAAAAGGCGTGGTATACCCCATATTAATTACTGCCCTTGATGCAGGGGGCAAACGGGTTAAATCTGCTAAAGCCGGAGATACGGAAACAATATGGGGAAGAGCCATAGATGAAATAACCGTAAAATTTTCTGCACAATCAGGGACTGAAAAAACGGAGGTTATAGAAAAGAAAGTTCCCGGAGATTATGAATTCGTTGTAGGCGCAGAAGAGAAAGTTGGAAACAAAAGCCTTATTATAACTAAAATTAAGGTCAGGGATGGGGTTTTCAGGTCCAGAAAAGGCGATGCCGTACTTGCAAAGTACATAAAAAGAATTTTTGCTAAAAAGAGAGATGATGGATATGGGCAGCGCAGTTTCCGAAGAGGACCCTGGTGAAAATAAATATTGACAAGAGAAGAAATAAGCTATTAGCTGAATAAATTGAAATGAATATAAAAAATAAAAAACAAAATAAAAATAAAAAACAAAATAATAGCCAGGATAATAAACAAAATAAAAAACCTGCTAAAAAAGAAAAAAAATAATAAGAATAAAAATCTAAATTAAAATATAAATAAAAAAGCTAAAATTAAAAAGAAAGGAGAAGGAAGGGGAAAGAGCATAAATAAGGAAAAAAAGGAGCACGGAAGAAATATTTCAGAAGAAAAAGCGGAAGCAGTGTTCGAAGAATTAAGAAGGCGGCTTGTAAAAGGACTTGAGTATAATATACTGGATAAAAAAGTCCTTGAAGCTATGCTCCGTGTTCCAAGACATAGGTTTGTTCCTGAATTTGTACAGAGCGCAGCTTATATAGATACTCCTCTTGAGATTGGCCATGGGCAGACAATATCTGCTCCTCACATGGTCGCTATTATGTGTGAACTTCTGGAATTATCAGAGGGGCTGAAGGTTCTTGAGATAGGAACAGGTTCAGGATACAACGCTGCTGTTATGGCAGAACTTGTAGGGAAAAGCGGCCATATCTACACCGTGGAACGTGTAGAACAACTTGTCGAATTTGCAAGAAAAAACCTTGAAAAAACAGGCTATGAGAATGTTACAGTGCTGCTTGATGACGGCTCTATGGGTTATTCCAGATATGCTCTTTATGACAGAATAACGGTAACATGTGCTGCTCCTGATATTCCTGAACCGTTACTCGAACAATTAAAGCCACAGGGAATAATGGTAATACCTGTGGGCACTTATTCCCAGGAGTTAATTCGAATTAAAAAAGACAGTGAAGGAAACATCTCTAAAGAAAGAGAAGGCGGAGTTATTTTCGTACCTTTAATTGGAAAGTATGGATTTAAAGAAAGTTAAGTTAAGTTAAGTTAAGTTAAGTTAAGTTAAGTTAAGTTAAGTTAAGTTAAGTTAAGTTAAGTTAAGTTAAGTTAAGTTAAGT
>JBNAKO010000023.1:0-1927 GCA_049706495.1 Methanosarcina sp.
ATTATCCCTGGTCTTGCTGCCCGTCTGCAGGGTGACCTTGAGGATAAACTGGGTTCAAAAGTTCTTGTAGGCCCAATGGACTCCGGAAGGCTCCCAGGCTGGTTTGAAAAGAACTGGCCACCTAAAAAGTAAGTCCGAATGTGAGATTTGAATTCTGAAATTTCCGTGTCCGTCTGGCACGGAATTTCTTCTTTTTTAATTGAGTTTTGTCTTTAATTTTTGTCTTTTTATTTCTGAATTGTTGCTTTTAGAGGATTAATTTCGAGCTTTTTAGAATATAAATATTTTTAGAGGTTAATATTTTAGAAATTAATATTTTTAAATTAAGTATAAAAAAGCTAAGTTTTCGACGCGGGCTGATTCTCCATGAATTCCATAGCTTTTTATAGCATTATAAGCTCAATTTGTTAAAAAACGAAAGTATATTGGATAGCTAAAAAATGAATCTAAATATAATTTACTTCAACATAACAAATCCATTTAATTACACTTAGAATATATCTTAATTAAATCAAATTTAAATCTAGTGATTTAGTTAACCTACTCCTTATATTTTTTGCATAATTTCTTTTTTCCAATCTTTCCCAATTTCTATTGAAATAAGATTCTTACCAAACAATACTGATAGTACAGCTAGTCCAGACAAAATATTTTTAATTTTTAGTAAACTCAGCTTAAATTTATACGCATTAAATATAATATATAGATAATAAAGGTTAGGGAATTTTTATGGATGGAGTAGAATTTTATTATTTTTCTGGAACTGGAAATTCGCTATATGTTGCAAAAGAGTTGCAAAAACGAATTCCGGAAGCAAAACTCACCCCAATTGTAAATCTCCTGAATAAAGGCATTATAGAAACTAATGGAGAAGTAGTGGGCATTATTTTCCCTATTCATCGTATGACATTTCCCATTCCTGTTAAAAAATTCCTTGAGAAACTTGACCTAAAATCAGCGAAATATATCTTTGCTATAGCGACGCGAGAAGGCACAAAACACATAGCTTTTATTGAAGTAGAAAAGATACTGGAAAAAAAAGGCAAAAGCCTGAATTCTTACTTCACTCTGAATATGCCCTGTAACGACCCAAGATCAAAAGATTGGCATCCAGCATCAGAAGAGGAAATTGCAGAATTGGAATCCGAAGTCCAGAGTAAACTTGATTCGATTCAAAAAATTATCATAAAGCAGGAAAATAGCCGGGAAGAAGATTCTGATTCCTCTCCATCTAATTATGTATTACAACACTTACTTCATTTAGGAATGATTATTTCCGAACACAGTGGTAAGAAAGATTATTTTTTTGCAGATTCGAAATGCATAGGCTGTGGAATTTGTGAAAAGGTTTGTTTATCCAGAAAAATAAAAATGGAAAACAAAAAACCAACATGGCAAGAGGATGTCAAATGCTATATGTGCTATGCTTGTCTCAATTACTGTCCTGTACACGCGATTCAAATCAAATCCAAAACCTATATGAAATCATTTACCGAAGAAAACGAAAGGTATTCTCATCCATATGCAACAGCAGATGAAATTGCTGAACAAAAAAGGCAATGAAACTATATTTTATCAAAGTTTTGTTAACTGCGAGCAAGCTGAATAGTGTTTGAAAAATGAAAGAAATATAATAAGAAATACAGACTAAACTAATTATAAAGTAATCGCCAGCAAATTAATAGTTAGTGCAATTGAGGATACCTTAAATGAGGATTCACTTCTTTTTTTGACGGTTAAGAATAATTACAAATACAAATTATTGGATCGATTGTTGTCAAAATATTTAGATGCAATAATAGACGCAGCACAATCGACATTATGATTTAATGAAGTAATAAGAATTTAACTTTAAGGCGGGAAGTCCCCTTCCTCGACAGCCGAAGGCTGGCAGGTGGGGGATGAAAGCCGTAAACTTCTAAACAAT
>JBNAKO010000024.1:0-78228 GCA_049706495.1 Methanosarcina sp.
GTCCAGATATCTATATGGATAAAATTGTTGTTGGGCCAGACGTGGTACGCTACGAAATGGAGCATCCAAATGAGAAGATCGATTTGGATGCCCCTATTGAGCATAACCTTGAGATTGTCGCAAAAGCTCTCAAAAGAAGTGTTAATGAACTTGTTGTTGTAATCCTTGACCGCCCTAGACACTCTGAAAAAGTGGCCGAAATTAGAGGAGCAGGAGCCCGTGTAAGGTTAATTAGTGATGGTGATCTTATGCCCGGTGTTGCAACCGCAATACGTGGATCAGGAATTCACATGGTTGTGGGGGCAGGGGGCTCGGGAGAGGCTGTTCTGACAGCAGTTGCAATCAAGATATTAGGTGGAAAGATACTTGCCAAACTTGTCCTACCAACATTTGCAAATGGGAGAAGTAAAGAAGAAATCGAAAGAGAAAAAAATGAGATGATGCCTCGGCTTGAAAAAATGGGAATTACCCAAGAAAACTTTAATAATATTCTTGATGCCGACAAACTCGTTCCAGGCAAAGACATAATCTTTTCAGCAACAGCCGTAACTCCTGGCTATTTCCTTCATGAAGTCAATCTCTTTGGTGGTGGAGATGCGAGAGTGCACACAATATCTATGGGTGCATCAGGAGTTGTTAGGTTCACAGATAGTATTTATATAAAAGATAAGCAGGAAACTCCCCTCTACCTGTAAATTCTTTTGTTCTTCTTTTTTCCTTCTTTTTGGAGGCGGATCAACTTTTTAGGTTTCAAAGCGAGTTATGAGTTCAAAACAAATATTCAGTGAATGAGATCTATAATATATTCAATATATTCAAAATATGAATTTATGTCAAAAAATAATTATATAAAATTTGTAATTTAAAATCTGCAATTTAAAATCAGTTATGAAGATTAAAACCTGTTATTTAGTATCCGTTATGAAGATCTTTGTTTTGTATACGTTATTAATATATTCTTTATAATTATAAGAATTATTTTTAAGTTTAATTTTAATTTACAAATGTTTATAATATAAAACTAAGTTTAAAATTTGAGTAAAACATGAAGGTCTATCTTGAAAGTTTTGGCTGCTCAGCAAGTCAGGCGTCTGCCGAAATAATGAAGGCAAATATTGAGCGGCTGGGCTATGAACTCCTTGAATCCAGTACTGCCAGTCAGACAGATGTGTATATTTGTAATTCGTGTACCGTGAAATATACAACAGAGCAGAAAATTCTTTATAAACTTCGCACTATGGGCGAAAAGGGAATAGAAGTGATAGTTTCAGGGTGTATGCCCGAAGTTCAGCTCGAAGATATCCTGCACGTGAATCCCAATGTTCATATTCTGGGAATAAATGCAATTTCACGGCTTGAGGAACTTCTTTCCTCAATTGAGTGGCGGAAAAACCAGGGTATTCTCACGGGCTCAGGGTTTCAGATCAGAACTTCTGAGCCGCTTGGATTTCTTAATGTACCTCGGGAGCGCTCAAACCCTAATATTCATATTTGTCAGATCTCCCAGGGATGCAATTTTGCCTGTTCGTATTGTATTGTGAAACATGCAAGAGGCAAGCTCCAATCCTTCCCTCCGGATGAGATTCTCAAAGACATTCGTTCTGCAGTTGCAGACGGGTGCAGGGAAATCTGGCTTACTTCACAGGACGACAGTCAGTATGGGATGGATTTTCCTGTAAATATTCCTACAAATGCTGCTGTAAATTCTCAGGTCAGATTACCTGAACTTCTGCGCATGATCTCTGAAATTCCAGGAGATTTTAAGGTTAGAGTTGGGATGATGAATCCTTTTTCGGTCTATCCTATTCTTGATGATCTTGTAGACGCTTTTGATTCTGATAAGATCTTTAAGTTGCTCCATCTTCCAATCCAGTCCGCTTCTCATTCGGTACTGAAAAGAATGAACAGGATGCACAAAATGGATGTGGTTGATACTATAATTACAAAATTCCGTTCCCGTTTCGAAGACCTCTCTCTTTTCACGGATATAATAGTTGGGTTCTGTGATGAAACAGATGAGGATTTTCAGGAAACGGTCGAATGGGTAAAAAAATATCAGCCTGAAAAAATAAATATCTCGCGTTATTCTCCAAGGCCGCATACAAAAGCCTTCTCCTTCCGAAACCTTGATTCCAGAGTTTCGGTGAAGCGTTCCAATGAGCTGCATAAGGTTTGCGAACAGATTAAGCTTGAGTCCAAACAGAAAATGATTGGCTGGAAAGGTAAAGCATTTGTATCGAAATATACCGAAATCGGAGATGTTCTGACTCGTACCGATGCTTACCGCCCTGTTATAATAAACAGTTCAAAGCTCAAACCAGGCCAGTATGCGGATGTAGAGATTACTGGTGCAAAACCAGGCTATTTCCTTGGAAAACTTGATTGAAGATTATCCAGTTTCTTTTAGAAACTATAAACACAATGAAGATATTTATCGCTGCATGTAAATTTAAATTTCATCTTTTTTAATTTATTACAGAATTTTTTTCATAAGTTTAATGAGCAAACAGATTTTCTAAATTAAATTAAATTTAATTAAATTTAATTAGTTAAATTGACTTAAATTAACACACATTAATTAATTTTAAAACTTTTTCTAAAATAAGAATGCCATATTTTATACTTCTCCTATTTTTTGTATCCATAGCTCTGTGATATTTTTTTTAAACTTACAATAATTCTTTACTTAATAGGAATCTATAAATACTTTTACTCATATGAGGGAAAATGGGATCTAACTTTGGGTCTTGAATATTATAAAAGAAAAAGGTAAGTGAAAAGAATGAAAATCTGCGTGACAGCAAATGGTGAAGGTTTAGATTCCGAAGTAGATCCTCGCTTTGGAAGATGCAGGTACTTCGTAATATATGACTTTGAAACCGAGTCAGTAGAATCAATCCCAAATGTGGCTTTGGAGGCTTCTGGGGGTGCAGGCATCAAAGCGAGTGAAGCTCTTGCAAAAGCTGGGGTCGATATACTCTTAACAGGTAGGCTTGGTCCCAATGCCTTTTCAATTTTCACAGAAGCCCAAATTGACATAGAAACTGGAGCAAAAGGTACGGTTCGAGAAGCTATTGCGCAGCACGAAGCTGGCGTACTCGAGTTAATCCAAGGTCCCAATAGTGTCCCACATTCCGGTGTGAAAAAAGGAGGTGGGGCAAGAAAAAAACGCGTAAATGAACTTCAGTCTTCAAGGCTTGAGCAATAAATCTAAATTTACCAAAGAGACGCACTCCTCCATAGTTAAAAAATAGGAAAATATTCTGTATATAAAAATAGTATATGTTCCGCGTTATAAAAGTATAGCACAAAATCTGGTGATATGATAAAACAATATAATTAAAAATCACTGGATTTTGTAAATATAATATTCTTAAAATGGATCTTCGATGATTGCGGAGAAAAATCTAAAACTTGGGATTAAAACGTCCAGGAATGCAACTCTGGCACTGGCATTTCTAGCTTTTCTTAAAGGAATTGTAGGGTTTTATTCTGGAAGTACAGTCTTAATTGCAGATGCTGTACATACAAGTCTGGATATCTTTGCCTCTCTAGCAGTCTGGATAGGGCTCAAGATCAGCCTTAAAAGCAGTGGAGAGCGTTTTCCTTATGGTTATTACAAAGCAGAAAATATTGCTGCTCTCTTTGTTTCTTCATTGATCCTGTTTTCTGGAGTCGAGTTGCTAAAAGAAGGCTTTGCAGGAGTAAATAGACCTTTAGAGGTTGAATTTCAGGGCCTTACCCTGGCCACGGCTGTTTTTTCTGTGCTTATGATCTATGCTCTTTCCATATATAAAAGAAATGTAGGAATTAAGATAGACTCCCAGGCCTTGAAAACTGATGCCAGGCATTCTTATACGGATGTTTTTTCTTCGATAATTGTAGTTATAGCAGTTCTTGGTTCCATGCTGGGTATCCCAGAGCTTAATGGTTTGGGTGTTATTGTAATATCTCTTTTGATCTTCAAAATGGGCCTTGAAAGTGCCAGGGAAGCGGTACTCAGTCTGATGGATGCCTGGCTTGATAAAGAAGCCAGTGAAAGAATTAAACAAAATATCCTTGATATTCCGGGCCTGGTAGAGCTTGAAGATCTGAAACTTCGAAAATCTGGACTTGTTGTCTTTGGGGAAGCTACAGTTAAGGTTGAAGGAGAAACCGATCTGAAAAGGGTTGAATTGCTCTCTGAAGAGATTAAAACTGCTGTAAAAAAAGAAATCGGGAATCTGGAACACATCATTGTTAATGCAAAACCTGTACATAACAAAAATTTAACGCTAGCTATCCCGGTTCTTGACAGACACGGGGTTCAAGCAAAGCTTTCGGAACATCTTGGGAAAGCCCCTTATATTTTCTTTTTAGAAATTAAAGGAGGTAAACCGGGAAAATGGGAGTTTCTAGAAAATTCTTCTTCCAGTTCTGAGAAGAAAAGAGGCATGAAAACTGTAGAAGTCATCGTTAATAAAAAAGCAAATATGACAGTAGTAAAGAGCATTGGGGAGGGCCCTTTCCATATGCTCAGAGATAATTTTGTAAAAATTTTGAAAATTCCGAAAGATGCAGGCATTGTACAGGATATCTTAAATAAAGTAAATGATCTTGAAGAAATAACTGCGCCTACAGACTAAAAGGGAAAAATATGAAAATTGCAATTGCAAGTGGTAAAGGTGGGACTGGAAAGACGACAATCTCCTTAAATCTCGCCCTTACTCTAACGGATGTGCAGCTTTTTGATTGTGATGTAGAAGAACCGAATTGTAATCTCTTTCTAAAACTTAAGCTCGAAACAGTAGAAGATGTCGTTTATTCTGTGCCGGTAATCAACCCTGAAAAATGCAGGCTTTGTGCTCAATGTTCGGACTTTTGCCGTTATAACGCCCTGGCTACAATTTCCAGTAAAGTTTTAATTTTTCCTTCCCTATGCCATGGATGTGGAGGCTGCGCTTTACTTTGTCCGGAGAAAGCGATTCGAGAATCTTTCAGGTCTATTGGAATAATTGAAAAAGCAAACAAAGAAGGCTCTCTGGAATTTTACAGAGGACTTTTAAATATAGGGGAAACAATGGTTTCTCCTGTAATTAAAACTCTCCAGAAACACATCGATAATCAAAAAACTGCAATTATTGATGCCCCTCCAGGCACTTCCTGCTCATTTATTGCTTCTATCAGGGATATGGACTACTGTGTACTTGTAACCGAACCAACTCCTTTTGGCTTCCACGACTTTAAGCTTGCTGTAGATGTTGTAAGGATGATGAAAATTCCCTTTGGGGTGATTATTAACAAATCAGGGTTAGGGGATTCAATTGTTGAAGAATACTGCATAGCAGAGGGAATTCCAATTCTTCTCAGGGTTCCAAATGACCGTAAGATTGCAGAACTTTATTCCCGGGGTATTCTTTTTGTTCAAGAAATTCCAGGATGGACTGAGAAGTTTCTTGAGATGTTTGAAGCAATTAAATCTCAGCTTACTGTTGCACAGGAGGCTGGAAAATGAAGCAATTTACTGTAATCAGCGGGAAGGGCGGAACCGGCAAAACTACACTTGCTGCAGCTTTTGCTTCCCTTGCAGAAGATGCTGTCATTGCAGATTGTGATGTAGATGCAGCCAATATGCATCTTATCTTAAAACCCGAAATTCTGAAGGTGGAAGACTATTTTGGGCTTAAAGTTGCCAGGATTAATCCAGAGATGTGTATTAAATGTGGACTTTGCAGAGAATTTTGCAGGTATGAGGGTGTAAATGAAAATTATGAGATCGGCCCTTATAATTGTGAAGGCTGTGCAGTCTGTACAATCGTTTGTTCCGAAAAGGCAGTCTTTATGGTAGAAAAGATCTCAGGCCAGGTTTTTTCCTCTGAAACACGAATTGGGCCTATGAGTCATGCAAAGCTCTACATCGGGGAAGAAACAAGTGGGAAAATTATAAATACTGTTCGAAGCAATGCAAAAACACTTTCAGAAGAATATTCTAAAAGTTTGATTATTATTGATGGTCCTCCAGGAACAGGCTGTTCTGTTATTGCGGCTATTACAGGAGTAGACCTGGTTGTGATAGTAAGCGAGCCGACTGTTTCAGGGATTCATGACCTCAAAAGAGTCCTGGAGCTTGCAGCACATTTCAGGGTCCCGGCTGTAGTCTGTATTAATAAATATGATATAAATGAAGAGAATACCAGGTTAATTGAGGAATACTGTACCAGCATAGGGATTAGTATACTTGGCAGACTTCCTTATGACGAGATTACAACAAAGGCAATGCTTCAGGGGAAAACCATAATAGAATATGCTGAAAATAATGCAGCTGTAAACCAGTGTAATTTTGTAAGCCAGGTTCGAGGAATCTGGATCAAAATAGAAGGGAAATTAAGCGATAACCAGGGTGGGGAGGCAGGAAAGGAAACCCTCCAAATTAGAAAATATTAATGACTTTGATTTTTATATAAGCAACCTTATATTTCTGGGCTTGTATATTCTTATTTGAATACAAAATTATGTGAGCCCAATATTGACAGATATCGATAGATTAAGAGGGTCATTATAAGAGTCTCGAAACTCCTTCAAATTCAAAACTTGCCAATTTCTTTTTTCGTGATGTATAAATTTATATAAAAATATTATGTAAATTTATATAATTTCTTTAACTTTAAGTACTGTCTTAGCTATAAATCTTAAGTACAATATCTACGGCCAAATGAATGCCACATATGGCCTTTCAGGGAGGGGGGTTAAGAGATGGAAGATATAGATCTTGGATCATGCTTACATTTATTATCTCAGATTGACGATTATGCACTTGATTATTTCTGGAAAGAAATCTCTAATGGAAGATATCCAATTGTCGATTTTGAGGGAAATTTAAGTTATTCGATTATGAACCAGGAGGGGCTGATTTTTATCAGGAATGATTTCAGCGCTTCGATTTATACTCAGTATGAACTGGTTTTCGGGGGTTTTTTCTTACCTGATACAGTCGAGGAAATACTTTCTCGAAATAAAATCGCACTACTGATGGTTTATAATCAGGAAACCCAGGACTTTTTATTGACGAAACTCGATGTGGACTCTAAGTACATGCTTGACCTTCCTTACGGGGCATATTCTTTCTTCGGGTTCATTGTGGATGCTGACGCTGAGAATCTCTTAGATTCAACTATTTATGCAATAGGCCTTCCCTGTAAAGAAAACAGAAACAGTCCGGAGCTCGAAGATTTTTATCGCGAACATCCGGTTGATATTCTTGAATTCATAGAGCTTAATCCCATAAACATTCGAAAGGCGGGGCCTTATTACGTTAATCTGATAATGATAGCTGTTCAGATGCTTCCTGATTGTCGTATAATCTTTTCAGAACTTTTGGAGGTATAATCCGGTTCTTTGAAGAGATATAGAATTGAACCTTAATAGAATTCAAAATTTAGCAAAGGAAAATAATTTATATTTTCGGTTTTCAGTACCTTTGAGTAGTTTCAATGCCCATAACAAAATACAGAACTGAATACGCTAAAATAGAACCTTATATCACCAAAGACGGTTCAATAATTCGAGAGCTAATGCATCCCTCATCTCATGAAAATATGAACCAGAGTCTGGCCGAAGCTATTATACCCGCTGAGCAGGGAACTCATTTACATAAGCATGAGGTTGCCGAGGAGATCTACTACATCATAGAAGGCGCCGGGATGATGACTCTTGCCTCTGAGGAATTTAAGGTTAAGGAAGGAGATGCTATTGTCATCTCCCCCGGAACTCCTCACAAAATTCAAAATACAGGCAGGCTTCCACTTAAGATTCTCTGCTGCTGTGCACCTGCTTATTCACATAACGACACAGAATTATTAGAATGATCAATTAGAATGAATTAATTAGGATAATATTAATTGAAATTTGATTGTAATCTAGTTGAAATATTGAAACGCGTTTTGAAATAATTCTTAATTGTGGTGATTGTTGAAAAATAATTAGAAAACAATTAAGAAATAATTAAAAAAATAAGTTATTTTTGCCACTTTCACACCGAGTTTTTCACCTAATTTTGCATCTAATTTTGCATCTAATTTTGCATCCAATTTCTTGATCCTGGTAGATTTATTTATGACGTTAATATTTTTAGAAATTGCCAGAAATCTCCCCTATTTGCACAGTTGTCATATATATTAAGGTCCTTGGATTCATCAAACTTGGAAGCAACTACAAGTACGTGAAAGACTTTTCTGTCTTCGAGCGATTCTATTGGGATTTTTGCTCGAAGAATCTTTCCATCCTTTTCCATCTCTTTTAAAGGTATAAATTCAGTCCAGAGGTACATCTCCTGTGTGGCTATATGACAGGTATATTCTGTAGCGCCTTCTTCTTTTACCTCGCCTGCAAACTCAGTCTCCAGAATTACGGTGTTTCCGATAACACGAGATTCCAGGCGTAAAATATCGATATCATTATGTCCTTTTACCTTTTGTTCGAAATAACCGGAATAACTAACATCCTGTGCAGGATCAGTTACGCAAAATTCCAGGTCAGCTCTTTCTGAGGAATAACATAAATAAATAGATAAAATTAATCCGGCAATTACCGCTATATAAATAATTTTTTTACGGTCAATTTTGAATTCGGGGATAACGGGTTTATAATACTTGGAAAGCACCATACAGAGGACAATGCCTCCAAACATCCCTGCAATAGTCCCACGTATCCATAAATCGCAGTCCAGAAGAGGTAGGACAATAATAAAAGAAATAATCCCGCTTAATCCCCCTAAAAAGCCTATTCCCAAACGTCTATAAGTTATATAGGATATCGCAAAGGCTGTCCAGAAAGGAATAAAAGTAATAACCAACAAAAGAATTAGAATTCCGTCAAGAGTGGGAATATTAGTCATATTTCTCCTCTTTAAGCAGAGAAAATTTTGTAAAATAATTCAAATTAAACTTTACAGCTATTTTGTCTTTATTACTATAAAACAATTATTACAATGTAAAATAATTTGTTCTTTAAATAATAATGACTCTAGAGTTGTTTAGAGCATTAGCCCTTCTATTGTTGAATCATTGGATTTTAAAAAATCAATCTTAAATGGTTTCAAGAAACTTTCAATGGTTCAAAGAATGAGAAGTAGCAAACTTTTTCTTGGATTTTCAGGTTTTTTAATTTTACTTGATTCTGATTAAAAATCAATACTTTTTAGTGTTAGAACTTTATCTATACAGTTAGCATGAGAGTTATTACATGGAATTGTAATATGGCTTTTAGGAAAAAATATGAACAAATTCTTCCTTTTAATCCTGATTTATTAATAGTTCCGGAATGCGAGCATCCAGAAAAATTCAAAAACAAATTTTATAATAATGTATTATGGATTGGGGATAATAGAAATAAGGGTCTGGCTGTTTTTAGTTTTAATGGGTTTAAGATTGAAATTGATGAACTTTATAATGAAAAATTTAGATACATATTACCGATTAAAGTAACAAATTGCAGAGAAAGTACTAGAGATTTTAACCTGATTGCGATCTGGTCGCAAAATAATAATGAAGATCCAGAGAGAAGGTACATTGGAGAAGTCTGGAATTCATTGAATCATTATAAAGACCTACTTAAATTTCCATCAATTGTTGCAGGCGATTTTAATTGGAATGTCATCTGGGATGAAGAGAATTTAAAATATTCTCTTCATGGGACACTTACTGATGTGATTAACCTATTAAGCCAACATGGAATCTCCAGTACGTATCATGCTTTAACTGATGTAAGGTTTGGGAATGAAAAAGAGCCGACGCTATACTTCAGGAAAAATAGAAAAACCCCTTACCACATAGATTACATATTCGCACATAGCGAATTTATTAAAAAAAACAAATCCCTTTTGGTTGGTAGATATGAAGACTGGATCTCTCTAAGCGATCATATGCCACTAATGGTTGACCTTGCTTAAATGAAATAGTTCTAGATTTTAACTAAAATATATTTTCTAGACATATATCATCATAATATAATCTTTTGCAGATTTCTTACTATCTTTTTTGCTTCTTTATGTTTAAGGCCGCTCGCAAGCGAGCGTGACACATTTAGTTATGGCATAAACAAATTCGGTAAAGGTGCAGCTGTTGTGGTTGTCTTGTTTTGTTTTTTCAGATTTTATTATGTGCTGTACTAGCCCTTTTCAACCTTATTTTTTAATCCTTTTCCTGATACCATTCATTTCTTGCTTCCACAAGAGCCCTAAGGTTTGCAAGAGGAGTCCTTGGAGCAATTCCACAGCCTGGAGCCAGAATATCTACGCCATCTGAGAGGCACTTTTTTGCTTCCAATTTTACAGCCTCAGGAGTTCCAAAGAGCAGGGTTCTTGAAGGTGAAATATTTCCTATTATCCTTGCTCTGTCTTCGACTGCTTCTTTTGCAGCTTTTATGCTCACTTTTTCTTCAATGCTGATTGCTTTAAAACCGCATTCAGAAAGGGATTTTAAGGAATTTGCGACATCCCCGCAAATATGAAGGACTGCCGGGCCTTTTATGTTTTGACAGAACTGCTTATAAAAGGGCTTTATATTATTTTCAAGAACTGAAGGAGGGGCCATTCCTGAGCCTAATATCCCGCCGTCGGGCATGCAAAGGACATCTGCTCCGTGCTCAAAAAGAGCATTTGTATACTGGATACAAATCTCTGTGCAGGTTTCCATAAAGGCATTAAAATAATCAGGTTTTTTTATTGCCCAGATAAGGCAGTTTTTTACTCCTGCAAGATGGATAAACAAAGTTAAAGGACCTTCCATACCTGCAATAAGAGGCACTTCACCTTTATTTCCAGTCTGGTTTCCAGTCTGGAAGGCAAGGATTTCAGTTGCTTTCCGGACAACAGGGATTCTTCCTTTTTCAAGCAGATTTTCAGGAATTTTAAGGTTCTCAGGGCCTTTTGAGAAAGGATGCGTCAGGACTGACGGCTGGACTTCCTTTGTACCCATTCTTACCTCACAGCCCATGAGTTCTGCAAGTACGGTCAGGCAATAGGGATACCGTACAGCTTCCAGACCTGCAATTTCATGGCCTGCAAAGGCAAGCGCTGCCATTTTCTCCGGATTTGAGTGAGCTTCAGGCCAGAAAGCACCTGTAATATCCATAAGTTCCACAGTTGCTGTCTGAGTTACCGACAGGCAGGGAATTTTCTCAACCGGATTTCCCTCAAGTGCGTCAAAAAAGTTTTTCTTGAGACTTTTCTCCATTTTTTTTGCCTCAGATTTTAATTGAATATTTGATCGGGATTTTAAACGGGGTATTTTAAGTTGTGCCAATTAATTCATCAGTTTTTTTATTGTTTTTAAGGTCTTCTTTAAGTTAATTTTCTCTCCAGAAGCAGGTTGTTTTTAGCCTTTCTCGCGTTTCTATCCTTTCCAGGATTTCAAAGGCCAGGTTTGCAATAAATTCATTTTCAAAGTCAAGTAAAACCTTCAATAGCTCTTTATCTTCTTTTGTACAGATTTCTCCAAGCGCCCAGGCAGCTTCGGCTTTTACAAAGCGGTTCCAGTCATAAAGGGTATCAATTAAAGGTTCTATGGCTTTTTTTGATTTTATCCTGCCTAAGGCTTTTGCAGCAGCAAGCCTTGTGAAATCATCTGTGTCCTTCAGAGCCATAATAAGGTAGTCAACTGTATTTTCAGCTCTAAGCCGGCCAAGTGCTTCTGCTGCCCCGGATCTGCCTTCATTATTCTGGTCCATTAATGCGTCAATAAGAGGCTCTATTGCTTTTTCTGATTTTATTTTCCCAAGGGATTTAGCAGCTTGCTCCCGCACAAAGCCATTATTGTCGAAAATTAAAACCTCTATTAGGGGCTGAACAGCTTCTTCAGCCCCTATCTGACCCAGGGCCCTGGCTGCAGATTTCCTGATAACGGGATCATTAGACCTGAGGATTTCGATTAAAGGATAAACAGCCTCTTCGAAATCAAAAACTTCAAGGGATTCGGCAGCAAGATTTCGGACTTCTGAATCTTCGTTATCAAGGGCTTTGATCACGGATTCAAAAGCTGTCTTAGGTTTACTTTCCGAACGGTTCCTCAGGACTTTTGCTGCTTCTCTCTTTACAAACCTGTCTTCATCCTTAAAAGCCCTGTCAAGAAAATCAAAGATTTCATCTGCAAGCCGATTTGAGATTTCATTCGAATTTATTTGTCTGAGAGCTTTTACTGCCCCTTGCCTTGTAAAATTATTCCCCGACTCAAAAGCTTTTATTAATGGCTCAAGTATATTTTCCGAACTAAGCTGTCCCAGGGCATTTGCAGCTTCCTTTCGGACAAACTTATTTTCATCTTCAAGGGCAAAAAGGAGAGGAATTACAGCTTTTCCCACTTTTTTTATTCCCAGAGCTTTTGCAGCTTCCAGCCGGACAAAATGGCTGTTGTCACTAAGCTTATTTATCAGGGTTCTGGTAGCTGCCTCTCTGGTAGTTACTTCTATTTTTGCCTCGCCAAGTGATGCTGCAGCTGTCTTTCTTACAAACTCATCCTCATCAGAAAGTGCAGAAATAAGAGGATCAAGGGTTTTTTCAGATCCGAGGACACCAAGCCCTTTTACTGCTTCTCTTCGGACAAAACGGCTTTTATCCTCAAGCATATCCACAAATGTATCGGAAATTTTTTCCGATTTTATTTCCCCAAGAGCCTTTGTGGCTATCCAGCGTACAAATTCGTCTTCGTCATTAAGAGCCTGCACAAATGTTCCTATAGCTTTTTCCGACCTCATATGGCCTAAAGCTTCGGCCGCTCCTAAACGAATAAGCTTGTCTTTGCTTTGAAATGCTTCTATAAGGGCTGCTTCTACTTCTCGCGAATCTGTCCTGCCCAGTGCTCCTATTGCTCCTAGACGAACAAAATCATCCTTATCTCCAAGTGCGAAAATAAGGCTTTGAAGTGCAGTTTTGGATCCTATCTGCATCAGGGCTTCCGAAGCTTCAAGGCGGACAGCCCGGTTTTTATCCGCAAATGTATTTTTTAGAAGTTCGATAGCTCTTTCGGAACGTATCATACCAAGAGCTCTTACAGCCTCTATTCTTACGGAGTAATCTTCGTCTCCAATTGCAGTTTCAAGAGGACAGATTGCTTGTTCTGATTTTGTTTTTCCAAGAGTGCTTACGGCCTCTCTTTTCACCTTAATCTCTCTATCCTTAAGTGCCTTTGAAATTGCCTCTATTCCGGGAGCTCCCAATATTCCAAGGCTCTGAATTGCCCTGATTTTTTCTACAGTATATTTACTCTCAAGTTTTGTTTCCAGGAGCAAACAAAGTTTCTCTTTTGTCTCAAGGCTGGCCTTTCCGGCACATTTCGATGCAAGCAGCAAATTTCCGCTTGAAATTACAGAATTTACAAGTTTGTCTCCTGCATCTAAAAGCTCAGAGGTAAATATCACCACGTTTTCCCAGTTCGGGTGGACAAAAGTTTCTGAAATATTCTTCTCGTCTTCAAAATATGCTTTCAGTTTTAAAGCTGCAAAATATTCCTGAAAAGATCGGTCAATTCCAAATTTTATTTCAGAAAAATCTCTAACGAGAATTCCAGCCTCAATAAAGGTCTGAAGAAGCTTTTTTGCTTTTTCTGTTTCAAAATCATTACCTTTTACTCCTGTTTCCGCCAGTTTTAAGGCTGTACTGTACTTGCAAGAGGTATTGTTTCTGCATTGCAGCTTAAAGGCTAAGTCAATTAGAAAATTTTCGAGATCCTGCCTTCGGATGCAGTTAGTTTCGCCCTTCATTTCATCAGCAGTTTTTTTAATACCTATTTCTTCATTATCTGTATCCGAGGGTATTGATGTGGTTCCCAGAGTCCCGAAATAATCTTCTTTTATCTCACAAGTTTTAAAAAGGTACGAAGTAAAAGCATGATAAAGTTCTTCTCGACTCGAAGGAATAGGACCCGATGGAATTAGAGGTTGAGCACTGCCATTTCTTCCTGTCGTTTCCATTTCGGCAGTCAGAAGTTTGATCCAGAGAGAAAGTAGTAAGGGATTTCGGAGAATTGGCTTAGAATTGATTTTATTTAAATTTTTAGTTCCATTTAGATTTTTAATTTTGCTTATATTTCTTATTTCACTCAGATTTTTTATTTCACTCAGGCATTTATTTTTTAAGATTTTTGCCTGTCTTCTATTAGAGACATTTTTTTCTATGAACTCTTTAATGTTGTCATCTGTTAGATCTTCAAGCTCAAAAACTGCAAATCTACTTTCTACGTTAGTAGAGTATCCAAGCCTTGAAGCAATAACACATTTGTAGTTTTCATGTTCGGAAATAAAAGCAGAGATTTCATCATAAGGAGAAAAATTATCTGATGGTTTGAGCAGATCAAGTTCATCCAGCAACAGCAGCAATTTCCCTTTGAAAAGTTTCTTACAATCTGCTTCAGAAAGCCCTTTTTCTTTTATATTTTCTTTTAAATAATTATAGAAGGAACCTTTAGCATACGAATTAAGTGTTATATAAATTGGAATAAACCCTTCTTTTTCCCTGATAAATTTTGCAGCATAAATAATACTCAGCCATTTAAGCGTATTTGTTTTCCCAGACCCTCCTTCCCCGCAAATTATCAGATATTTTTCTTTTTCTACAAGTTGTGTAATATTAAAATCATAAGTCAAGGAAACTTTTTCCTCAAAAAGCCGTCGTGTAATAGGCAGAGTTTCCCTTGCAGACAATTCGATATAGGCTTTACATGCCCTGTCTTTTTCATTTAAAATTATAGATTTCAGGTAGTTGTCGAGTTTCTCGCCTGACGTGTTCTCAATTCCAGACATTTTGCCCCCACAAAATACAAAATTATTTTCTTTCCCAACCCTATTATTCTTTGTTGGGAACCCTTTTTAGGTTTACTGCTGGTTTTGATTAATAATCAATGTAAATTCTGAAATTTCTACTTCCCCTGTCAAAAAAAATTAAATTTAATTCTGGTCTGACTCATTTTGTTTAATTAATCAGGACTAGACTATAACTAAAAAATATTGAACTGATTGAAAAAGATTTAAAAATATTAAGGTTTTTCAAGCCAGTTTTGCTTGAAAATACCTATTCAAATATGTGCAGTCTATAAAAACAAGTTTAATAGACTGCATCCGAGCCTGTTTTATAATTCTGTTTTATAATTGTTACATCTTTACAATTTCGAATAGCACGGAATATTATATATTTTTAATTTGCTATATATTTTTAATTTGCTATATATTTTTAATTCGCTATATCTTTTTTATTTGATATCCATTTTAAATTAACTATATATTTTTAAATTTTTTTAATTATTTTCTCATATATTTTTCATATCTGTTTACATCTTTCTTATTTTATTCTCTCATTATTTTTTGTTTTACGGTTATTCTTCTTTGTTTTTCATAAGCTCAAGGACATCACATAGTTTTTTTGCGGTCTCAATTACGGTTTGCATCCCAATAAGGTCCTCATGTATGGGATTCCAGGCAATTCCTCCAAAGTGAGCATTATCTCCAACAATAATCATCCCGTGAATATGCATCCAGTCATGAATGGACTGAATAGTTTTTTCCTGTCCACCATTTCTTGACCCTCCTATTGAAAGTGCTGCTCCCACTTTATTTTTAAGGGCAAAATCTTTGCGCCGGAGAAGTACGCTTCTATCAAAGAGAGCTTTAAGCTGCGCAGGATAGTTTCCCATATAAACAGGGGACGCTACAATTATTCCGTCTGAAGTCCTCATTTTTTCATAAACTTCTTCCATATCGTCTTCAATTACACAGAAATCATTTTCTTTACAGACTCCGCACGCTTTACAGGGCTTAACTTCTAAGGCAGAGAGGAAAATCTCCTGGGTCTCAAAACCTCTTTCTCTTGCATGCGCAAGGACTGATTCGATCATTTTTTCACAATTCTGGCCTTTTCTTGGACTTCCTGATATTCCTAATATTTTCATCTGACTCATTCCGAAATTCTTTTATATCAATCTGTCATCTATATTCAGTAACTTTATTTTAAGTATCGTGTGCCTTCTATGAATAAAAATGAATAAATATTAATCTCTTCTAGAAAGGCCGCACCGATATGTTTTAGCAGCCAGAAATATATATTTTATATTTTTATATATCTCTATATGCTTTTTACGTAAATTTATATATCAAGACCCGTCTAACTTAAAGTACTCTAATTATATCGGAGGTTGGTTGATTGGTAACATTTTTAGAAAAGATCAGTGAAAGAGCAAAGAAACTTAACAAAACTGTAGCTTTACCTGAAACTGAAGATATAAGGACTCTCCAGGCAGCCGCCAAGATCCTTCAAAGAGGCATTGCAAATGTTGTCCTTGTCGGTAAGGAAGCTGACATTAAGGCTCTTGCAGGCGATCTAGATCTTTCAAAAGCAAAAATTGTAGATCCTGATACTTATGAGAAAAAAGACGAATACATTAAGGCTTTCTATGAACTGAGAAAACATAAGGGCATCACACCTGAAAGTGCAGCCGAAATTATGAAAGACCCCGTTTACTTCGCTGTCATGATGGCTAAGCTAAATGAAGTTGATGGAGTAGTATCAGGTGCGATTCACTCTTCTTCAGATACCCTGAGACCTGCTGTCCAGATAGTAAAAACTGCTCCTGGTGCAGCTCTTGTATCCGCCTTCTTCATAATTGCTGTTCCTGACTGTCCTTATGGCTCTAATGGGACATTCCTTTTCTGCGACTCAGGAATGGTTGAAATGCCAAATGTAGAAGAACTGGCAAATATTGCAGTTATTTCCGCAAAAACCTTTGAACTTCTAGTTGAGGATGTACCAAAGGTTGCAATGCTTTCCTACTCTACTAAAGGAAGCGCCAAGAGTCCATTAACAGAAGCAACGATTGCTGCCACAAAGAGGGCCCAGGAGCTTGCCCCTGATGTTGCAATAGATGGAGAACTCCAGGTAGATGCAGCCATTGTTCCAAGTGTTGCAAAGTCAAAGGCTCCGGGAAGCCCCGTTGCAGGACAGGCGAATGTCTTTATCTTCCCTGACCTTAACGCTGGAAATATTGCATATAAGATTGCCCAGAGGCTTGCCAAAGCTGAAGCATATGGTCCTATTACCCAGGGATTAGCCAAGCCGATAAACGACCTGTCCAGAGGCTGCAGCGATGAAGATATTGTCGGGGCTGTTGCAATTACCTGCGTCCAGGCCGCAGCACAGGATAAATAATCGCGAACGTTTCTATATATGCGAATATTTTAGGAAGCTTTTTATTAACTTTCATACCTAATATATTATATTGCAAATATAAATTTAAACAAAAACCAATGTATAATCCGGGGTTTATAAATGAAAGTATTGGTGATAAATGCAGGGAGCTCATCTTTAAAATATCAATTAATTGATATGACCACTGAATCTCCCCTTGCAATAGGTCTCTGTGAAAGGATTGGTATTGATAACTCGATTATTACCCAGAAGAGATTTGACGGGAAAAAGCTGGAAAAGCAGACCGACCTGCCCACACACAAAGATGCCCTCGAAGAAGTGGTACAGGCCCTAACTGATCCGGAATTAGGAGTTATCAAGGGCATGGGTGAAATCAATGCTGTAGGCCACAGGGTGGTGCATGGTGGAGAAAAATTCACATCTTCTGCTTTAATTGATGAGGATGTAGAAGATGCTATCAAAGCCTGCTTTGAACTTGCCCCTCTTCACAACCCTCCAAACATGATGGGAATTACTGCCTGTGCTGAAATTATGCCCAATGTCCCAATGGTTGCAGTTTTTGATACTGCATTCCACCAGACGATTCCGAAATATGCCTTTATGTATGCTCTGCCATATACACTTTATGAAAAACACGGCATAAGGAAATATGGTTTCCACGGTACTTCCCACATGTACGTGGCTAGAAGGGCTGCAGCTATGCTCGGAAAACCCATAGAGGAAACTAAAATCATTACCTGCCACCTTGGAAATGGTTCAAGCATTACAGCTATTAATAACGGAAAATCCGTTGAGACCACCATGGGCTTTACCCCTCTTGAAGGAGTATGCATGGGTACAAGATGCGGTTCTATTGACCCTGCAGTAGTTCCCTTCATTATGGAAAAGGAAGGCCTGACAGCTAAAGATGTCGACACTCTGATGAACAAAAAGTCAGGTGTCCTTGGAGTATCCGGCCTGAGCAACGACTTCAGAGATCTTGATGAGGCAGCTAGCCAGGGCAATGAAAGAGCCGAACTTGCTCTTGATGTCTTTACATACAAGATCAGAAAAGTCATAGGTGAATACCTGGCTGTCCTGAATGGTGCAGATGCAATAGTCTTTACAGCAGGCATCGGAGAAAACAGTGCAAGTATCAGAAAGAGAATCCTCTCTGGTCTTGACAACCTCGGGATAAAGATCGACGAGGAAAAGAACAAGATCAGGGGTCAGGAAATCGACATAAGCACCCCAGAATCAAAAATAAGGGTTCTTGTCATCCCGACCAATGAAGAACTTACCATTGCAAGGGACACAAAGAACATAGTTGAAAACGAAGCCGAGCAGAAGACTTCAATAACTGCTTAAACCTCAAGGCAAAGGAAATTACTTTTCCTTTCCTTTTTGTTTCTATTTTTATCCTTTTAACTTTTAATGATAAAATTTTATTGTTGAATCTGTTATTGAATCTATTATTGGATCGATTATTGAACCTATTATTGAATCTACCATTAAGTCTAATTTCTTAGCTTGAATTGTTATTTATAATAATGTCTTTTTTAAAATGATTTAATAAAAATTTCTTAAAAAAATTTGTTAAAATTATTTTTGAAATTAATGTGTAGAATTTATTTGAGTGTAGCTAGGAAAAACCTTAATCTTCTACAAGTTTTATAGCATCTGTTGGGCAGACCTCTATACATTCCTTGCATTCGATACAATTTTGGGGGCATGTTACCACGGATTTCTTGCCTTCTTCAGTATCCTGTGCATCGAATACGTCTACCGGACAGATATCGTAACATTCAAGCGAATCGACACACTTATTATAATTAATTCTGGGATGCATTTTTTACCACCGTTTTGCTGTTTTTTATCCCCACTTTTTATTTTTCGCTTAATAACACGTTTTAGCCCGTTTTTTAGGCCTGTTGTTTAAGCTTAAACTCAGTCTTCAACGAGCTCAATAGCCTCTTCTGGGCAGGCTTCCACACATTGTTCGCAAACTATACAGTTTTCCGGGCGGGCTACAACTGCCTTTTTTACATGCCCCATTTCTTCGATATCAAACACTTCTGCAGGACAAACTTCATAGCAAGCTAAAGCTCCGGTACATTTATTATAATCAATTACAGGATGCATTTTTCCTCCACTTTTCTTTCATTTATCTAAGCAAATTATTACTTTATATCCAGATCTAATTATATCTAGATTAGTAATCCATTTAGTAATTCCATTTCTCAAATATCAAAATTGATAAAAACATTAATCTTAAGCTGAAAGAAGAGATCTCTAGAATTAAATATTTCATAATTTTTTAAAGACTTTTTTAAGACATTTTTAAGAATTTCTAGAACTTAATTTCAGGTTTTAATGCTTAAAGGTCAGTCTGCTCAGGCAAATTCTGGATTTTGAAAATCTAAAATTCCGTTTAATATTAAGTATATTTTTAAAAACTTTGTATTTTATAATTAAACTTTCTATTTTATAATATTACTGAACCTGTATGTCCACAACTTCAGTATTTTCTCTGTAAGGTACTGTTATATACAGTTTGTCTCCAGAATATCTTGCAACGGCTTTCTCAGGTATAACTCCACAGCAGAAAGCGTAAGTTCCTGCATATTCAACTCCCGTTTCTTCCCTTAATGCCCGTATAAAAAAGCCGTCCTCAACCATTTTTAGTTCGATGTTTTCTTTTTTCACTCCAATAAGAGTAACTTCGACCTGTATATTGCCCTTATCATCCGAGCACGAAACTATATCAGGAGTCATTTTAACCAGTGACATCTTTCCCCCTCCCACTAAATCTTAAATCAATTACAGGAAATGCATATCTAAGGTATTGAGATCAAATTCATGTCCAATCTGAACAATTGAGATGGAATCCAATAATAATTGCTGGATCGTTTTATTTATATTTTATGAATAAAAAAGGCTTTTTATGTTTGGAATACTTTTCACAGCCTTTTCTTATTTTTGTGTTTTAAAATTTTAACTTTTTTAAATTTTTAATTCTTTTATAATTCTCTTTAGTAGATTGTTGCAATTCTTTTTTAACTTACAGAAATTTTTATGAAGTTTATTTCTTATTTTCTTCTATTTTGTTTTATTTCTTATACTTGATAATCCGGTAATTGATGTCTTTATTTCCATAAATCTCTATTATTATCAATAAAGGCTTTTTGAGTTTCTATTTTATCCGATGTATAAAGAAGTGCTGCAGGGTGATAGAGTTTGAGGATTTTTCTTCCTTCGTGTTCCACAGGAACTCCCCATTCCAGTTTGTTTTTGCGGCAATAAGATTTTTCGGCAGTATTTCCAAGGAGAATTATAACTTTTGGGTCAAGTAAAATAATCTGGGCGAGCAAAAAAGGTTTGCAGCATTCAATTTCATTTGTTTTGGGTTTTCGGTTTTCAGGAGGATGACATTTAACCGTATTTGTTACCATCCAGTCCTCCTTTAAAAGCCCCATATATTCAACCATTTTATCCAGTTCTTTTCCTGCCCTGCCGTAAAATGGAATTCCGGATTTGTTCTCGCTATTTCCCGGGGCTTCTCCTATAAATAAAACCTTTGGATTGCAGGAACCCTTTCCTATCACCCTCTTTATTGCACTTTTATGTAGCGGGCAGCGCGTACAGACAATGGCTTCTCTTACAACAGTCTCGTACCCGGCTTCTACCATTTTCTGGACCCTTTCTTCAAATTCCAGCCTTTTATCATTTTCATACGTCAGTTATAATCCCTCCTTTTCATATTTCTCCTGCAGATATCAGCCTTTTTAATCGAACCCTGCACTTTGATTCCTTCATCTTTTTTTTCTGGGCCTTCTTATAAATATCATGATCTATCTCATTAAATTTAAACGAAACAAACTTATTTATGGAAAAAATTCCATGACAAAGATAGTCAGTAATAATTATTTGGACAAAGAATAATCTGAACTTATCTTTCAAATTTTATTCTTCAATCTATATAAAATCTTATTCACAAAGGTGTGCTGAGGGTAATGATTTCCAGAAACTTTCTTACGATTGATGATTTTGATACAGATGGAAAGACAATTCTTGTAAGGGTTGACCTGAACTCTCCTATGGACCCGCAAGGCAACATTCTGGACGATCTGCGGATCCGGAGCCATATTGCCACCTTAAAAGACCTTGAAAATTCAAAAGTGGTTTTACTTGCGCACCAGAGCAGGCCAGGAAAAAAAGACTTTACAACAATGAAGCCTCATGCTCAATTAATGTCCAAACATTTAGGCCGGCAGGTTACTTATGTGGATGATATCTTTGGTACCTGCGCAAAAATCCAGATTGCTTCTATGGAAAACGGAGATGTCATTCTGCTTGAAAATGTCAGGTTTTATTCCGAAGAAAGCCTGGAAAGAACCCCTGCGGAACAAGCTAAAACCTATCTCGTTAAAAAATTGGCACCTTTTGTGGATATTTTTCTCAATGATGCTTTCGCTGTCTCTCACAGGTCTCATCTGTCTGTTGTCGGATTTACTGAAGTTCTGCCTTCAGCAGCAGGGCGCGTAATGGAAAAAGAGCTTATATCTTTAGATAAAGCGGTTAAAGGAAGCGAAAAGCCAACTATTTTCGTTCTCGGTGGGGCAAAAGTTGATGATTCTCTTAGAGTAACTGAAAATGTCCTTGCAAACGGAGGAGCGGACAGAGTCCTTTTGACCGGAGTGGTAGCAAATGTTGCTCTTGCTGCATCCGGAGTAAATATAGGAAAGGCAAATCTCGATTTCATAAAAGCCCAGGGATATGAAGCCCAGATTGAAAAAGCAAAAGGTCTGCTTGAAAGATTTGACGGCAAAATAGGCCTTCCAAAAGATGTTGCCTTAAATGATAACAAAAAGCGTGTTGAAGTTCCTGTTTCGGAATTAAACTCGGATTCTCTTCCTATTAATGATATTGGCCTTGAAACAATTGTTGATTTCAGCCAGGAAATCGAAGATGCAAAAACCGTTGTTTTAAATGGCCCTGCAGGGGTTTCCGAAATCGATGATTTTGCCCTGGGGACTCACGAGATTATAAGAGCTGCAATTAAATCCGAATTTTCAATAATTGGAGGCGGCCATATTTCAGCAGAAGTTTCCCATCTGGGACTTGAGCACAGATTCTCACATATCAGCACAGGTGGAGGAGCCTGTATTGACTATCTTGCCGGAGTAAAACTCCCGGGTGTGGAAGCCCTTAAAGTTGCGGCTAAAAAATATCAGGAAGCAATAAAACTGTAAAAGCTTCAGGAAATTCAGGTTAATTGAGCTATTTTCTCTTGTTTAACATGATTTAGAAATATCTCCGCTCATTTTAGCCTGTAATTTTATCCTGTTTTACCTATTTTTTTATCTTATTTTATCTTATTTTATCTTATCCTAATTTATAATAACTCATTTTTTGCTGGTTCTATTTATTCTGGTCTATTTTATCTGCTTCAACCCACTTATTTTATTTTTTTCTACTTTTATTTATTTTCATCTATTTTTTTTCTTTTTCTCAAGCTTTCAGGCTTAAAACTTTTAGAATGAATTAAAGTTCTGCAAACATACTTTAACCGGCTCGGATAAACATAGTTACTGCTTCTGTAATAATCTAGAAAATTAACGACCTTTATTCAGGGGTTTGATTAGAATTTTTAATTAAAATTTTAAATTAAATGAGGTGTTGGTTCAAATGCTTACACAAACTGAAGGCAAGGCTGCAGTTAAACTTGCAAGGAAAACAATTGAGCTATTTCTTTCAGGAGAAAAGTACCTTAAACCTGAGGAGCTGGATTTTGAACTGACTCCCGTTTTCGGGGAGAAAAGGGGAGTTTTCGTCACGCTTACAAAAAATGGGCTTCTTAGAGGCTGCATCGGGCATCCATTCCCTGATTCTACGCTTGAAGAAGCAATCATAGACTCAGCGGTCTCCGCTTCAAGCCGTGACCCGCGTTTTCCACCTGTTGGAGAAGATGAACTGGATGACATAGTTGTTGAGGTCACGATTCTTACCCAGCCTGAAAAGATTGATGCGCCTCCAAAAGAACTTCCCAATCGTATAGAGATCGGCAGGCATGGGCTTATTGTGAAGCAGGGCTACTGTCAGGGGCTTTTACTCCCGCAGGTCGCCCCTGAGAATGATATGGATGCAATTGATTTCCTGAGCCATACCTGCATGAAAGCAGGACTTTCTCCGGATGCATGGCTTAAAGGGGCTGAAGTTTCCTGTTTTGAAGGTCAGATCTTCAAGGAAGAAGAACCCAAAGGAGAGGTTTTTGAAGAAAAATTTACAGAACAATAATGCCGATCGTTAAAAATTATGAGTAAGGAATTAGCCACATAATCATAATCAATAATATCAACCTTTTTTTGAAAGGCCAGTTAGAAAAATCGTAAAAATTACCTGGCTTACTCATTTTATTTATTGAAAACCCTGCCTGAACCGGAAAAAGAAATAAAAAGTAAAATATAGGCTTTAAATTCTTTTTAATAATTTCTAGATCCTTATTCGACTTTAATTTTCTTTCCACTGGAAGATTTTACTTTCTGCAGGGTAATTGTTAAAACGCCATTTTTAAGCTGGGCAGTAGCACCTTCTTCAGTCACGTCTTCAGGCAAAAGAAGTTTATGATAATATCGCATTGAAGAGCGTTCTTTTCTAGAATAATTCTCTTTTTGAGTCTTATCTTCCTCTCTTTTGATTGCCTTAATTATAAGAAAATTATCCTTCACATCAAGTTCGATGTTTTCCTTATCTACCCCGGGAAGGTTTATTGTTACGATTATTTTATCGTTTTCTTCTGCAATATCGTTTAATGGAGAAAATGGTTCTTCCTCCAGGCAATCAAACGTCTGAATTGTTTCAAATATATCTTCCATGCATTCTTCTATCTTTCTTTCAACTTCATCAAATGAGTCTGTTGAAAACTTCATATTTTTACCCCTCCACTCCCGATTTCAGGATTTTTTAAATTCTTCTCACACTTTATATTTTCTGGATTCCCAGGTTTTTTAATAATTGTATTAATAATAATATTTATTGTCCTGAATGTAATTTATTGTTTGTTTTTGCCAGTATTTTGGATTTTTGATAATTAAGTCTTATTCTTTTCAAAAATCACCTATAAAAAGAAGCTGTAAGAATAGAAATTTACCAAAAAGGAATGGAAAACTCCCTTTTTTGGCTTTAACCTTTTCCTACAGCGCGATTTTGGAAGCTTCCAAAGTCTTTTCCGGAGGGGACAAGCGTTTTTTTAATCCGTTTTTGAAGGTGGACACTTTATTTCTTATCTGTTCGCTTATGGTTGGCAGGTAACTGGTGGGACACTATCTTACAGCCACTCCAAAGAGTTACTGTCAAATAGTTACGTTCTTTAGTTACTACCCTATAGTTAGGGTTTATTGTATTTAAATGTTCTCATTATTTGTGCCTGTTTGAGTTCAGAAAAGAGATTTCCTCCTGGAAATTAGTAAAAATCTCAGGTAAAAAATGATTCTTTTAAAAATTAATGGATAAAATTATTTGTAAAAATATAATATTTAATTATTTAATTATTTAAATATTCAATTAGAGTTTAGTTGAAAAAGGAAAATCACACATTTAATAAATTTAAAAGTAATTATGGAAGAAAATGAAGTTCATCTCAAATAAGCAGGATACACCTTCCTCGACAGTCATCAGACTGGCAGGGAGGGGAGGAATGCGTCAACCTGCTCTACATCCTCAAGAAAACTATTACTATTTTTAACACTGTGTTTAATGAAGTTGCTCAATATGGTTTTGAGCATAAAACACATAGTAAAGTTACTATCCATCATGCTACCTATAAAAATATCCGAGAAAAGTATCCAGAACTTCCCTCTTCTCTTGTTCAAGGAGCCAGAGATGTTGCTTGTGAAGCTCTCAAAGGAGTTAAGCTTAAACACCTTCCAATTGCAAAACCTTTCTCTTCTATCAGATATAACCAAAGAGTGATTACTTATTACTTGAAACATGGAAGAGTAAGTCTCGCTACAATTAACGGAAGAATTAAAGCAACTTTCAATATCCCTGAATATTATAAAGAGTATATTAATTGGGAAGTCAGAAGTTCTACTCTAAAATACGATGTAAGGAAAGATACTTTTTTCCTGCATATTATTTTCAGAACAGAATCTTCTAAACCCTCTGGAAACAAAGTTATCGGAATTGATAGGGGGATTGTAAATATTGCAGTTTGCTCTAACAACGTTTTCTTTAACGGAAAACAAATAAAAAATGTTAGAGGCAAATATGCATATCTCCGTAAACAATTGTAGTCCAAAGGCACTAAGAGTCTATCCGAAAAGAGGTTACCTGCAATAATTTTTACGACATGCAATATGCAAAACCGGAACAGATACTCTGATATTATAGACCTATTGTGACATTTCAACATGCATTACTGATTTTTCGGATAGGCTCTAAGTCGGCTAAACGTCTTCTCAAGAAGATAAGTCGAAAAGAAAGACGGTTTGTGACTGATACTAATCACTGTATATCGAAAACCATAGTTAATCTGCCTTATGAAATCTTTGCACTTGAAGACCTTACAAGTGTAAGAGTCCAGAATAGAAAAGGCAAAGACTTTAATAGAAAACTCAATTCCTGGGCTTTCTATCAACTTGCTCAATTCTTAGAGTACAAGGCTGAAACTCTTGGTAAATATGTTATCTATGTTGATCCTAGATTTTCCTCTCAGAAATGCTCCAAATGTGGAGACATTCGGAAGGAAAATAGGCTCGGTAGTTCTTACCATTGTAAAGCTTGTGGTTTTCAGATACACGCTGATCTCAATGCGGCTTATAATATTGCTCAAGCAGGTATATCTTGCCTGAATAGGGTTTCTGTCAATAACCCAAACGTAGCAACCGTTTAACGGTTAGTTACAAGCCCCTTCCTCGGAGCGAAGCGACAGGGAGGGTAATTGACACTAAATAGAAAGCTACAAACTCAAAAATTTAATTCACTTAATTCCATTTAATTTATAAAATATTCAACTCTAGATGCGGAATTATAATCGTTCTACATGAGCTTATCTGTAGCTTAGGTATAACTTAAATACAATTTAAATACAGCTTAGAATAAGCATCTAAGCCTTTAAAAAGGACTATCTGATGTTTATATATGATAGAGGGGAAAAATTCCGAAAAGGAAAACGTTGACAAAACCGTGCAGAACTGTAATAAAAGGTAAACTTCTAGTTTTGTAAAAAAGCAGGCCCATAATAAACCCGACAAAGCCGGTATAGAATATTTCATAAAAGGTTCCATATCCTGAGTGCATAAGCCCGAAAAGAAGGCTTGCAATTAAAAGAGCCTGTCTGGCATCCAATGCATGTTCAAGCCTGGTCTGAAGCACGGACCTGAAAATTATTTCTTCAATTAAACCTACAAAGAAAACCATGATAATAGTGAGCTGAAGTAAATTAATAAAAGAAAGGTCAGGAATAAGAGGTCCATTTTTAATTGTCATAAATTCCCCGAAGCCCAGTAAAAAACCCAGAGGTATAGACAAGACCATGTAGATTCCAATATTTTTCATCGTAATTCCGAGCTGTTCAAGGGTTTGTTTTTGATTGGCAACAATAACAGCGACAGGAATTGCAAGTGGCCCATAAACAAAGATAAATGTGTAAAGCGTCATCTCGAAAAAAATAGGCATTGAAAGGTTTACGAGCCTCAGTACGGGAAGAAGCATTAAAGCCTGATATATTCTATTTATTTCGATGTCTTTTATGAATATATTAGAAAGGGAAAGAGCAATCAAAATGCTAATATGGGCCCAGACAGCCATTCCAACATTATGGGAATAAATCAGGAATTCAGCCAATGTTATAAAAAGAATTGGGATTATCGTATAATTTCTGATTTTCCTTATTCTTGCTTTTTCTATCTCTGTTTTCTCAGGAATTTGCTGACGGATTCCAGAAGAGGAAAAAAGCTTGAATTTGTTTGCAGTTATTTGTGAAGGAGAAATTCCAAGTCTTGAAAGAATAAAAAATATGTTTAAGAATTTGAGGTTTACTCCTTTTGGCCTTTTAATGAAATCACCCAATTTTTGCACAAAAATTGCTCCTTCTTTCATATAAGAAATTAATACAAAATTTTAATATTTGTACTGAAATTAATTATTTATATAATAAAATCCAGCACAGGTTTAATATTTATTTATCTCATTAAGGCAGATATAGTATAAAATTTTATTGATAGTGAGGCAATTTAAGAACTGGATCTTTGGGCCCTAAATCTTATCTCTAAAATAATATATGTAAGGTTATTTTCTTACCTTCTGTTATAAATAAATTGGCCTGTTTTCCCTGAGCAACTTAAATTTTTAGAAAGACTTATATTCAAGGAATTTTGAAGGTTATTCTAAAGTGTAAAAAAGAAATTATATTACTTTTTAAGCCTGTTTCCGGCTTTTTATATAAGAGCTGGTTTCAAAATTCCGATTATTTAGGTTTTTGATCTATAGCAGATATTTCATTCTGCTCTGATGAGCTTGATATCTCTGCTCTAAAAATTTGGAATATAAGGATTGGGAGCAGTTTTGAAACAAGCTCTATATGATAAATATTACTGAAATTATTTTATTAACAAATTATTTTAAGATTTTTTAGAAAAAATCTTAAATTTAGAATATTTGATTATGGATAGATAGAAAGGTTAGGCTTAAAGTTCTCTGACCTATCCATAGATTATAATTCTATTTATAATTCTATTTATAATTATAATTACAATCTCGATATTCTTGATTCCAATTTAAGAGTCTTCTGCTGTTTCTGTTTTGTTTACGTCTATCCAGAGATGCAGATCCCTGTAAGGGTTGTTAAGATCTGTGTCATTGAAAAGCTGGAATTCAAGTTTCATATCTTCTCCTTCAAAGGGAGGAGTAAGTTTAATTGCTTCCTGCCAGGTTTCATTATGACCAAGCCTTATTTGTTTCTGATTTTCAGGAACAGGCAATGACTTATTATCCAGTTTTATTTGCACTGTGTAATTTACTGGCCTGTATTCGTGATTTACAATTCCCATAATTACAGTTCCTGATTCTCCAAGGATATATTGTGTTGGGTAGTTGTCTGCTTTTCCTTCAGGGCCAAGAATATAGAATTCTGTAAAGTGCTCGCCTTCTTTTGGAGTTACAACCACATATATTAAGGTCACAACTGAAAGCAGGATAGAGAAAACCAGAACTATTGTAAGAGCCTTATCCATTTTTGATTCGGGTTTTTCCAGAATTTCTGCTTTTAAGGAAAGAGCGGTTTCCCTGAAAGGTACTTTAAAGGCATCAGTTTCCGGAAGTCTTATTCTCCTCAGATAGGCAATTCCGCACATGATAAATGTGAATATTGAAAGGCTTATTAAAATGGGCAAAAGCTTTATTCCCCAGGGTGTATAATTAAGACCAAGGCCTATTAAGGGTACTACTGCAATACTCAACCCAAAAGAAAGAGCTGTTCTTTCAATTCCATCAAGATCGGATTTTGCAGGAAAAAGGGCGGCAATTAAAGCATATCCAGGCAAAAAAAGTACCAGAGGAAGTCCAAGGATATTTCTGAATATACTTTCATTTAAGCCTGGAATAAGCACAAAGAGATCAGTAAGGAGCACAAGCCCGATTACAAGTAATAAATCTGAGGGAAATTTTTTTCCGGTCATTAGAGTCATCCGGCCGTCTTTAAAATTGAATTTTATTATTTAGAATATTCAAAAGCTATACTTTTGTTGCTTTATTATTTTTACCAGTTAATTGTTTTTTTCTAGTTAATTATTTTTATTAGTTCTATTAATCTTATCAGTTTTATTATTCTTTTTTAAAAATTATTTTGCAGTTCTTCTGGAGGTTAAGTATTTTCCTTATCCTTTTTATTCTTTCGCCTTATTTTTCAATATGTGTAAGATTTTAGAGACCATTTTTCAGAAATTTAAGGTTTTTAGGCATTTTAAAAATATGTCTCTTCATTTTTCTATTTTTAATGCTTCTCTTTTTTTCATTTTTCATTTTTCATTTTTCATTTTTTATTTTTTATTTTTTATTTTTTAGTCCTTCCTTTTTTATCCGGAATTTTTTTCGTCGAGATTTAGTTGAAAATGCGGCAAGTCTTTCTTATAAATTTTTAAGGTACAAAATTTTACTTTGCAAAAAGAAATTGCCTGTGTATTATACAAGTCGCGTAACTTGCGCGGAAAATTTTTCTTATTTGTCTGATATTTGTTTTCCAAAACAGTATTTATATTGTGCATTAGTTATCTTTCAGTTTTCATGGAATTTTAACTTATTTTTCGAGGCTGTTAGTTTAATAATATAACTTTATTCTGATTAAATTAACCTGGCTGCTGATGTTATTATTCTTAAGGTATTATTTTATCTAGAAGTTTTTTCAATAAATTTATATAATACCCCTCTAAATTCTTTTTTGAAAAAAATTATTATTGTATATGCGGTTAACAATCTAAAATCATTAAATCATATGGCCTTATAAGCTATACTTAAATTTTACTGTTTATAGGCTAACTTTAATATAATTATGAGATATTTAGGGGGTTATTAAGATTTCGGATAATGTGACGAAAAAAATGCTTGGAGAAAAAAATATCCAGAATGTCCAGAATATCCAGAATAAAAATCAGAAAGATACGCCTTGTGCGAAAGGGAGGGTCTCTAAAAATGTTGCAGTTGTCCTTCCTGCCTATAATGAAGAAGAGGCTATTGGCACTATTGCTTTGCTTTCAAGGCTTCATGCAAACGAGATAATTGTTGTTGATGACGGCAGTAAAGACAAAACCTCCGAAATTGCCAGACTAGCAGGAGCCGACGTAATTGTCCATGAAAAGAACCTCGGAAAAGCCAGAGCCCTTGAGACAGGTTTTAAAGCTGCTGTCGAAAAAGGCGCAGATATTATAGTTATGATGGACTCGGACGGCCAGCATAACCCTGCAGATATTCCTGAACTTGTTGCTCCGATTCTGGCCGGCAACGCCGAGGTTGTTAACGGGAGCCGCTATCTTAATGAGTTTGGCAAGAGCGCCCGGATTTACCGCAGGATAACCCAGGGCCTGTTTGACAAATTAACCAATGCAAATTCCAGTCTCAAAATTACGGATCCTGAAGGCAGCTTCAGGGCCTTTTCGACAGCAAGTAAAGGGATATTCGGTCTAAATGTGCAGAATGTTGTGCTTGACAATGAAATCCTTGAAAATGCAGAAAAAGCCGGGATCAGGATTGCTGAGGTTGAAATCGGAGTCTCTTATAATGCAAAATATCAGTCAAGAGATCCCATTAAATATCTTGTCGAAAGCGTGCAAACCCTGGTAAAAGACATAGAAGTAAATAAACCGCTTTATTACTACTCGGTTCCAGGTTTCGGGCTTGCTACATGCGCTCTTTATATGGGCTTCAGGTTCCTTGGGGATTTTTTGCAAGGAATTGAAAACCTGCAGTTTGGCCCTGCGGTTATAATGATTATTCTGGCTCTTGCAGGAATTTCTATGACTGTCCGAGGAATTGTAATGCATTCTCTGGCTGAGGTGACCGCACCAATGGAAACTGGCTGATAATTACAAAAATTCAATTAAATAAAAATCAAGATAATATTTATTTTTTCTTTATTTTCTACATTTGGACAAGATCTCAGAAAAAAATAGAATCTGCAAATTAATTTACTCAGATTACTAAGATGAAATAGCCTCTTAGACTAAATTAAAGCTAACTTTAATCACTTTATTTAAATTATATGAAAAAGATAAATTTGACAGTAATTTAAATAATCATTTAAAATAAATTTATATAGGGTTAAATCTAAAGGTTACCTAATCCAGGCAAAATACGACAAATAAGAGTTTTATTCTTGCCAAATTTGCATTTAATAAATCTAATTAAAATAAAAATCCAATCTAGTAACTTAATTAAAAATTTAACCTAATTAAGGTTCAATTTAAAAACGTTTTAATAGGATAATTAGGAAAATCTTTAAAACTAAATTCAGGAAGAACTTTTATAATTACAAATGCAATTCAAAAAGTATATAACTGAATATTTAAATTGAGAAATACGTCAAATGTTGTTTATTTATTATAACAACGGTCAGTTAAAAATCACAGCTCAAATCCCCCGTAAAACTCAAAAAATAATAAGAGTTAAGGATTCAGTAAGTTGGACCCTTAATAAGTTAAAGATTTACTAAGTTAGTAGATTCAGTAGTGGATTTATGGGAATTATCCATTACTTTAAGGGTATTATTTCAGGGTCGCTCTATGCCTTAATTAGACCAGTTATAATTCAGGCTTATAATTCAGGTATAAGAGCAGTAAGTTTACAGCAAGCTTACAATAAATTTGCAATAAAAATGTAAAAATTTATAGAAACTAATACCTTCTGCAAAATTCGACTTGCAAATTTCTGCAGTACCGCAGTACATTTGCAGCCAATGTGCAGCCAATTGCAGTTTATTTGAGCAAATTTACTGAATTTCAATAATGTGTGGCAGATTTGCAGTGATTTACTGTAAATTTACCGTAAATTGCTTATATTTGCTTCAGATCTGCAAAAAGGCAGCTTTAAAATCCAAATATCAAAGTGTTTCAAACATATTTAAGACGTTTGAAATATATTTTCAAGACTTCACTGGGGTCGCTTTACATGAATAAAAATTTAACAATGGACAAAAACGCCCAATGCACGCTTAAAGAAGAATTTCCGTGCAAGAGGGAAATTTCCCCCCAAAATATCACTGTAATTCTTCCTGCCTACAATGAGGAAGTTTCTATTGGAAGTGTGGTTCTGCTTACAAGGAACTATGCAGACAAGGTGATTGTGGTTGATGATGGCAGTTCGGACCGAACAGCCGAGCTTGCCAGAAGAGCAGGTGCTGAAGTTATTGTCCATGAGGTCAATAAGGGAAAGGGAGGGGCCCTTAAGACCGGTTTTGCTGCTGCAGAAGGGGCAGATATTATTGTTACTATGGATTCTGACGGGCAGCATAATCCTGCAGATATTCCAAAGCTTGTTGAGCCTATTCTTAAGGGCGAAGCTGATATGGTCAATGGAAGCAGGTATTTAACTGGGCTTGATAGAAACACCCCGGTCTATCGTCGGGTCGGGCAGACAATTCTGGATAAAGCGACAAATTTGAATTCCGGCCTCAAAATTACAGATTCTCAAAGTGGTTTTAGGGCTTTTGCAGCTTCTACAAAGGACATTTTCAGGTTTACAGCTCAAGGAATGGCAATAGAGAGTGAAATGCTTGCTGATGCAGGTAAACATAGTTTACGAATAGCAGAAGTTGATATTGGAGTTCGTTATGACGTTGATTGTTCAACAGTAAATCCAATACAGCATGGTTTTGGCGTTCTTTTAATGGTTTTAAAAGATATAGAGTTTAATAAACCACTTTATTATCTAACAGTTCCTGGTATTTCTCTTGGAATTGGTGGTCTTATTATGGGAGCTCAGTTTTTGCAGGATTTTTTGCTTGGAAAAGGCTTGTACTTTGGGCCTACAATGCTTATGATTCTGTTTATTGTTGTAGGGACTTTTATGGCTCTGACAGGAATTTTACTTCATTCAATATCTACAGTTCTTAGAGATGTTAGAACAAGTTAAAATCCCTAAACTCCTTTATTACAAGTTCTTAATTATTAGATATTTTCACTCTATAAAGAATATAAATTATAAAAATTAATTCTCTTCGTTAGTCGAGTTTAATTTGGAGATTAATCATTTATATAATTTGAATGAAAGGTGTTGTTTATATGAGTAATTTACTCAAAGTATCTGTTGTAGTTTGCACATACTCTCATGAGAGATATTTTGATACTATTGAGACTATAGAATCTTTAGTCAAACAATCTTACCAGAATATTGAAATTATATTAATAGTTGATAGAAATGTAAATTTATTTAAAGATTTTAATACTTCTGACTATTTAATTTCATTAAATAATTTCAAAATCGGTATTTCTAATTTGGCCGGGTTATCAAACGCTAGAAATAAGGGGGTCGAATTATCGGCTGGAGATATTATCTCATTTATTGATGATGACGCCATCGCTGATATAAATTGGGTTTCGAATTTAGTAGCCTGTTATAAAGATTCAAAAATAATTGGTGTAGGAGGGCCTATGAAACCTTTATGGATTACTGGTATCGCAAGATGGATTCCAGAAGAATTTTATTGGACAATGGGGTGCTCTTATAAAAGTCAGAGAACTGAACCCCATTATGTAAGAAGTAATTTTGGTTCAAATATGTCTTTTAGAAGAATTGCCTTTGAAAAAGTTGGAAAATTTGATGATAAATTTGGTTTGATAGATTCTAATATGAAGACAGGTGAAGAAACTCAATTTAGTATAAGAGTTTTGAATCATTTTGAAGAATTTAAAATAATTTTCACTCCAGAAGCTATCGTTTATCATAAAATATACGCATTTCGAAAATCTTTACTGTTTTTAATAAAAAGATGTTACAGTTATGGTTATGCAATAGCTAACATTGGACAATCAAAAAGCAAACTTGATAAAAAATTAGAATCAACCGAGAACAATTTTTTAAAATATCTTTTCTTTGTTTCATTTGTTGAAAGACTTAAAAATATTATATTCCTTAGAAATCTATCCATAAGTATTTCCCATATATTTTCTCTTTTTATTTTAACAATTGCCGTAGGAATAGGTTTTGTGCATAAAAAATTTGGTTATCAATAATTGCACAAATTTGGAGTGTTCATTTTGAATTTAAAATTAGTTCGTATAACTATTATCTCTCAAGCAATATTATTATTTAAATTCTGGTTGCTTTCAATACATACACATTGGAGTTTTTTTCAAAATATCCGATTAAACGACCCATTATGGTTAGTGCACAGCATACATCCTTGGTTATACATGATTCTATTTGCATATATATTATTATATGGGATAACTTTCATGAATAATTATGAAAACAGATTATTTAATATCATTTTTCTCAGCATATTTTGTATAATTATATATTCGCTTCCTTATGTTATATCTGAGTATTACAGATTTCCAGATACTTTTTCTGTTGTAAAAAATTCTTTATTAGTTGAAGATATTATATCAGGGAAAATTTATTCAGTGTATCCACAAAGTTACCCTGCGTCATATCTATTTTTCAATATTTTAAATAAAATCACAAATACTAATTTATTCTTTTTCTCCAGATTAATATGGTCTCCTTTTGTGCTTATTGGATTTATAACACTATGGTATCTTTTTGTAGAGAAGCTTTTCAATTCTAAGGCTGCGCTTGTTGTCTGTATGCTTTCTATACCTACTCAGATTATAGAAATAACAAGCAGTCCAAATTCATTTGGTATTATGCTTGTAATGACAGCTTTACTATTGTGCACATATAAAAACAGTAAATTTAAATTTTTACTATTAATTACTTTAATTACATGTGTAACAGCACACCCTGTATCTTTTGTTGTAATTGTCATCTTTTTCAGTTTTTTCTACATATTTAGTTTTTTACCAAATCCATTCTTAAAGGTCTCATTTAATATATTACTTTTAGTAATTGTTTTATGGTTCTTCTGGACCCTTTTTACTGCTGGGATGGGAGACGGAATAATAGTCGCAATTTATAAAACCTTAACTTTTGAGTCAAAATCAATAGAACATTTAACTACTTATACAGTTTCTTCTGGAGATTTGATTTATCCGTGGATACAAAAATATAATACATATAAATATGAACTATATGCATTACTTGCTTGCTTTATCTTTGTGCTAGACATTTCTAATATTCGTAAAAACAATGTCAATATTATTAATAGTGCATATTATTCTAAGCGATTTATGTTTCTAGCAATATCTTTTATCTTGTTATCTTTAACCTTAATTAATTTAACCTTCGGGGGAGCAGACACTGAAAATGTCATTAGTAGGACATTAAACTATTCAATGTTAGCAATTTGTACATACCTCGGATCAAGTTACAGATTTTTTCCCATTTCAGCCGGAATATCTGTAGAGAAGAGTATAGGATGTAAATCCTTTAAAATAGATGAACTTAGAAATCCTTATCAAAGAAGAATACCTCTTACAGGTTTATGTTTAATTTTTTTCCTTATAGTAGTTTCTACAACTTATCCTACTTACTCTTACGCTAGAGATTCTTATATAAATTATCCAATTTCCGAAAAATATGGAGATGAATTTTTCTGTAAGCACGAATATGAATCCAATCTAATCAAAGATAGTAACTCTTTTTATTTCTATGATTTAATGAAGGAGAAATATGCGACTGGGCAAATAGATCTTCAACACAATCTTATTTATAAGAATGGTTGGTATAGTATCGAGTCATCATAAAAGTATTTCTAAACTATTAGTAATATTCTGTGATTTATGTCAAGTTTTTAACATACCAAAATATATAAGTATTCGATTATATATGGAATTTTAACAAATCTATATACTCAGGATTTCCTCTATCTTAACAACAGATTTAAGTATAATTTGCATCATACAAAAATAATTTCATAAGTATTTATTGTATAGATATTACCAATAAATAATATATTACTAATAGAGTGAGAAAATGAAGATATTATATTTTTTTCCAAAAGGAGATAATGCACCTGCCAAATTAGCACGTGAGTTATATTTTACTATTACTAAAAAAAACATGTTGAATATAGATATAACACCCTATCCATATAATGATAAACATTTACCTAGTTTATATTATTTAAAAGAACTTTGGCATTTAAGAGAGTTTACATGTGTACATATTACCACAAGTCCATTTTTGGCTCCAAATAAAAGATTTTTATTACATATGGTAGCGTTGTTGAAAAAAGTACCAGTTGTTTTAAATTATCATGGAGATATTCGAATCGAAACTTTAAATCAATTTAAAAATAGAGATTGGATTGAATTTTTTAAGTATATACCTAGTTATTTATTTGTTTCTTTTTTTTTGAGGAATGCCAATATAATTATTGCTAATTCTTATTCAATGAAAAATTTAATTGAGAACAAGTATAGTGTTAAATACGCAACAGTTATACCAAATGCACTAGATGATTTTTGGTTTTCAGAGATAGATCGTAAAGTACATTTAGAGGGAACCCCTTCCATTTTTTATCATGGTAGGCTTTCATATGAAAAGGGTGTTGATCTTCTCCTAAAGGGTTTAAGTAAAAGTAAAAAGTCTAAAGCTATTTTATATATTGCAGGCACAGGAAATCAGTTAAATTATTTAAAAAATGTTATTAAAGAAGAAGCAATCGAGCACAATGTAAGATTTTTAGGTGAAATTTCAAAAGATCAAGTAAAAGCGTATTTATCTAGTGTTGATATAGCAATTTATCCTTCTAGATATGACTCTTTTTCTCTTGCTATTTTAGAAGCTTTTGCCGTACTAAATGGTTTAGTATTTTTTTCTAATAAAGCAGGAATTAATGATTTCGTTGATAATATGGATTTTAAATTAAAGTCCTTTAATCCTACAATTAATGAAATTGCAGCAATCATACAAAACTATCAATTCACGACAGAGGCTAGAGATTTAGTATTTATACAAAAACAATTTGCGAAATTATTCAGATGGGATTGTATTTCAAAAAAATACCTTCAGGTGTATAAGGAACTAACAGAAACTAAAGGTTATTAAAATGTCTAATGTCGAAAATCTTTTAACTGAAAAAGAGTTTAAAAAAATATTTTCGAATGAGAATATCTATAATTTATTGAGGCAAAATATCGTTTCCTATCCCCTAATTTACTATTTTATGAGATATTTTTTATCATGGAGAGTTTATATCCAAAACATTTCTTCGTGCAAAGAAACTATAAGTCATACAAAAAGTCTTAATATTATTCTTTTTATGTTAAAAAGCTTATTAAAGAATATTGAAAATAGTAATAAAGATTTAGATATTTTATTTATTTCAAGAAATCGTTTCTTTAAATTAAAAGTTTCGGACTCTAAAGATTATAAGTCGGACTATTTGTTTGGTAACGTGATACGTTGTATGAAAGACAAGTATCCAATGTATAAAACTTTATTTATAAGTACTTCTCCTGAAAAAATGCCTGTTATAGACGATATAAACTTGTATAGCGTATTTGAATATGCCAATATTATTACATTTATTAAATCGTTTTTTCTATCAGCATACTTTTTTATACAATGGCAACTACGCAGTTTTTTTATATTAAATTTTTTAGATAAAAATAACTTTAACTATATGATGCCACTATTCAGGAAATTCTTTAGTTTTGGAAATTTATTTTACACTATCTTTTCTGATAACTGCCTCCAAAATATTCTAAAAGATAAAAAACCAAGGCTGATTGTAGCTAATGACGATATAATGTTTTTAAAGCCGCAATCGGATTTTAGCACTAAATTAATTATAATGCAATCGGCATATATAGAAAAAGATTTCGAAAAATTTAAAAAATTGTATATTTCTAACTTTGTATCTGATAAATACAAACCAGAGTTTTTTTTAGTTACTGGTCAAAAATACTTTAATATAAAAAAAGATACTTACGATTCTAAAAAAATAGTTGTCGTTGGTCAACCACGATATGATTTATTATACCATGCAGATAAAATCTACAAAAAAGAAAACTTTTTTAAGAAATATAATATAGATCCCGCACATAAAGTTATTTTGTGGACAACACAATGCCATAATATGACTAATGAAGAAAACGTAAAAAACATAAAAGCTATATTTCGCTCAATCGAAACTATTAAGAATGTAACACTAGTGATAAAACAACACCCCGATGAAAGCATAATACATACTAACAGAATGATAGAGTACTTGAATAAATATCGTATCAATGCAATGATTCTACCTACAGATTCTGATATTTATGAGCAGTTGTATGTTTGTGATTTGATGATTACAAAAAATTCTACAACTGCAATTGAGGCTTTGGCATTAGGCAAGCCTATATTAGTATTAAATTTAAGTAGCGAACCAGATATAATAGATTATGTAGAAAAAAAGGTAGCTTTAGGTGTTTATAGAGAAGAAGATTTAGAGATTTCAATTAGAAAGTTATTGAATAATGACATTAAACTTGAAAAGGATAGGGAATATTATATTTATGACTCTCTCTATAAAATTGATGGTCTCTCTTCAAACAGAGTATTGCAAATAATTGAAAATGTGCTAGAATATAGTTAAGGTAATTATTTTTTGATTATTCTTAAACATATTGGATATGCATATCCAATATTCAGATCTTTTATTTAAAACGTATGTTAATAAGAAAATAAAAGTCTAATTATTATATAAAATATAAGAATATTTGATAAGTTTAGTGACATCTTGATTTGATAATATACTGTATTATAGTAACAAATATTCTTAAAAATCAATCGCTTAACTAGTGGAATCTGATTTGATATGAATGAATATAAAACATTTGCGCAAAGAATCGGACTAATTGGAGTAACAAACCTTATTTTATCGCTAAGCAATGTTATCTTATTGCCTATTCTCACCAAAAGTTTATCCATTGAAGAGTACGGAGTATGGGCTCAATTCATGGTTACAATTGGAATTATACCTCTAACTATTCTTCTTGGACTTCCTTTCACACTAAATCGATTTTTACCATCTTTAAAGAAAAAAGAAGATATTCAGGAAGCTTTCTATTCTATTTTTTTTGTGGTTACTTTCATAAGTATGATAGTATCATTTGTAATATATTTATTCTCGGATACTATAGCAAGTTTACTATTTGATGATAATGTAAATATCATTAATATTTTATGCTTAACTCTTTTTATTGAATGTCTTAATAACCTTTTTTTTAATTATTTAAGGGCAACCCAGCAAATTAAAAAATACTCTATATTGTTACTGATCCAAACTCTACTTAATATAATATTTGTAAGCTTATTTGTTTTTACTGGCCAAGGAATCCTTGGAGCAATGATGGGGTTTATAATAAAAGGAATAATAGTTTTCCTCGTGTTGTTTTTTATAATTTTTTATGAAATTGGTTTTAAAATTCCAAAATTTTTAAGTTTAAGAGAATATCTTGAATTTGGTCTGCCAACAATCCCTAGCAATCTCTCAAGTTGGATAGTAGATTCTAGTGATCGTTATGTTATCGGTATATTAATGGGGGCAGCTTTTGTAGGAATATATTCTCCAGGCTATACTCTCGGGAATATTATCAATATGTTTTTTGCACCCTTTTCTTTTATTTTACCTCCGGTTCTTTCTATACATTATGATAATAACGACTTTGACCAAGTAGGCACTATTCTTAGTTATGCTATTAAATATTTTACATCAATAGCAATACCTTCAGTTTTAGGATTATCACTTTTATCAAAACCATTATTATCGATTCTAACTACACCAGAGATTGCTTCACAGGGATATTTAATTACACCTTTTACAGCCCTAAGTTCCTTTCTTTTCGGTCTGTATGGGATAATTTCACATATCTGTATACTTGAAAAAAAGACAAAAATAATAGGTAAAATTTGGATTACCTCTGCATTATTAAATCTTATATTAAATTTTGTTTTTATCCCATACATTGGTATATTAGGAGCAGCTATTACAACACTTATTGCATACCTATTTAGTTTTATAATTTCATATCAATATTGTTCTAAGCTATTTACTTTTGATATAAAAATAGAATTTATTATGAAAAGTATCCTTTCCTCCCTTTTAATGAGTTTAATAATAATTGAAATGAAGCCTGATGGATTATATGATATTTTACTAACAATAGGACTATGCACTATATCTTATGGAGTGATAATGATATTACTAAAAGGATTTGAAAAAGAAGAACTTGATTTTTTCAAGTCAATAATAAAAGTGTAATATGCTAGGAACATGTCTAATAAATGCCAAAAAGAAAAAATTATATTTGTGATAATAAATTTCTAATTTCATTTTTATCGAGCAGATATGAGTCGATATCATCAGACGAATATGTTTTTCTATTTGTCCTCTTGAATCCATCAGGAAGACTAGATGATAAATATAGCATTTCTTCAAAAGTTTCTGGTAATACAATAAACATGTCATTATTTTCATAAGCATATTCTGCTTCATAAGCAGTCATTAGTTCTTCATATATTTTTTCTCCAGGCCTTTTACCAATATTTTTGATTTCTATATTTTCCGTTTTATGCCCATATTTAGGGGCAAGTTCTTCGATCATAGTTTCTGCTAAATCTTTAACCTTTAAAGATGGCATTTTAAGTATAAAAATTTCCCCTCCTCTAGCAAGGTCCGTAGCTTTGAATACAAGATCTATTGACTTTGGTATTGTCATCATAAATCTGGTCATTGCTGGGTCTGTAACAGTAACAGGCCCACCTTTTTCAATTTGACTTTTAAAAAGTGGGACAACTGATCCTCGAGTATTAAGTACATTTCCAAAACGAACGCATGAGAAGGCCGTGTTTCTTTTTCCACGATAGTAGTTCATAGAAACTGTAAGTCTTTCAGCCAATAATTTTGTTGCTCCCATAACATTTGTAGGGTTAGCGGCTTTATCGGTGCTAATTAAAATCATTTTATCAATATTATGGTTAAGAGCAGCATCCATAACATTTTGAGTACCAAGAATATTTGTTTTAATTGCATCAAAAGGATTGTATTCACAAAGAGGAACATGTTTGAGAGCAGAAGCATGAAATACGATATCAATTCCTTCAAGAGCTCTATTTATTCGTTCTCTGTCTCTAATATCTCCAATTAGAGGTCTTATTTTTTTTGAATGCAGGTCATTATACAGATCATAAAGTCCGGTCTCATTATTATCGAAAACCCTTATAACCTGTGGATCCAGTTCCAGAAGTTTTTTTACCAATACGCTTCCAATAGATCCTACTCCTCCAGTAACAAGAATGGATTTATCCTGAAAATAAGATTTATTATACATTACTTTTCCTCATAGAAATTTTTTATTTCTTTAACGATGCAATCAATATCGTCAAAGGTTAAACTAGGATACATAGGTAAAGTTAGCACATTATGAGAAATCTTTTCTGTGATAGGTAGTTTACATTCATATCCCAGTATTTTACAGTAAAAGTAAGTCAAATGAGCAGGGGAAAAATAAACTTTTGTCATAATTCCTTTGCTAGCCAAATAATCTTTCAATTTGTCCCTATTGTTTACAAGAATAGTGTAAAGTTGATATACATGGAAATAAGAATTAGGAACTTCTGGAATATGTACATTATCTCCTACTTCTAACTTTAATTTAGACGTGAAGTATAAGGATCTTTCTCTTCTTCTTTCTATGATTTCAACTACTTTTCGAATTTGAGAAACTCCTAGTGAAGCTGTCAAACTCGACATCCTAAAATTATATCCTAGGGTTACATAATCTGCATTTTGTGTTGAAGAGAAATACTGGAGATTATCTGCTCTTCCATGAGATCTGAATAATTTTAACTTCTCATAAACCTCAGTGGAGTCAGTTACAAGTGCTCCGCCTTCCCCAGTAGTTATAACTTTATTTTGACAGAAGCTGAGCATGGAAGCATCTCCAAAGGCTCCAACTTTTTTCCCATTAATCTGCGCCCCGAAAGCTTCAGCAGCATCTTCAATTAAAACCAAGTTATAATCATCAGCAATTTCACGTAATTCCCTGATTTTGCAAGGACATCCGGCATAATGGACAGGCATAATAACTCTAGTTTTACTCGAAATATTTTCTACAACAGAATCCGGATCGAGCCCAAATGTTTTTTCCTCAATATCAGCAAAAATTGGTTTCGCACCTACAAATAAAGCAGAATTTGCTGTAGAAATAAAAGTAAATGAAGGTACTATTACCTCGTCCCCTTCTTTTATACCATAAGCGTGTAGCGCTGCATGCTGAGCAGATGTTCCTGAATTAAATGTAACACAATGTTTTGCTCCAATATAATCTGCAATTAAGCTTTCGAATTCTTGAATAACTGGTCCTTCCGCCCAGTAGGCTCCACTCTTTATAGACTTACTTACATTCTCGATGTCAAAATCATCCCAATATATTTTAAAAAGAGGAATTTTCCATGACAAAAAATTTCGTCTCCAGTAAATTTTAAGATTTCTTAGAAATTGATAAAGTATCTGTATTTAATTCTTTAATAACTTTTGCAGGAACTCCAAAAGCTATGGTGTTAGTAGGTATATCCTTATTTACAAAACTAAAGGCTCCAATTATTGAATTCTCTCCAATTGTTACTCCTGGCATTATTACAGAATGGCTTCCTATTTTACAATTTCTTTTTAAGTGGACTTTCCCTTCTTTATTGTCAATCGTTGAAATAGAATATATTGAACAATGAGAACCAATTTGAACATAATCTTCAATTATGACTTCACTCTTCGCATTTATATAAGTAAATGCTCCGATGTCGGTTTTATAACCAAGTTTTAACTTATCCTTATGCTGAACCATCCAATTATATTTGGTTAGCTCACCATCTCTTAATTCTGGCATTTTCCAGTTTTCAAATCTCATATTAATAGCTCAATCTTTTTTGTAATAATTTCTCAGTAATATCTATACTAGACAGTATTGTTGCAATTTTTTCTCCCGCTTTTCCATCTCCATAAGGATTATGACAACTTTTGACTTTCTCTTTAAAATCTTGATCGTAGAGACATTTTAATATTTTTCCTTTTATATCTCCTCTTTCATAGTCAGCATCGATCACATTATCTGCCCTTTCTCGTCCTGCTTGTCTAGTTCCTATGTTAACCACCGGCAGTTTAAAAGAGGAGGACTCGATAATCCCACTACTTGAATTCCCTACGAGTACACTAGCAATATTAAGTAAACTTAAATATTCCTTTCTTGGAATATTTTTATACGTATAAATATTTGAGTTAGATTCGTAACTCTTTATTACATCAATTATTTTTCTGCCGCCTGCGTCGGAATTGGGGTAAAGCACTAATGTTTGAAACTTTAGGTCAACGATTGCTTCTAAGGTTTCTTTCATTTGGTCCTGTGCATGTTCAACTTCTATTGAAACAGGGTGCTGGATAACTATAATTATAGGCTGAGAAATGTCGAGCCCATATTTATGTGCTATATCTTCTGGCTCTATTAATTTTTCATGTAATATTGAATCCAAACCTGGCGCCCCTGTAATGAAAATAAACTCTTGCAATTCTCCCATCTTTAAAATTCTTTGAGCACTTAATTTTGTAGCGGGGAAATGTATATGGGCAAATTTTGTAATTGCATGCCGAGTAAAGTCATCCACAGTCGAACTGACCTCTCCCCCATGAATGTGTGCAACTGGAATTCCGAGATATACGCCTGTAATGGCACCTGCCAACATTTCTCCACGATCTCCTAAAAGTAAGATTATATCTGGATTTATTTCTTTAATTTTTGTTGGCAATGCTTGAAGAAGTAGTCCAATAAATTCTACCATTGAACTTCTATCATCCCTTTCATACCTAGCCTCAATTGTGTGATGTATAAAGCCATCCTTATTTATTTCTTTTATAGTTGATCCAAATTCTTCCATTAAATGCATACCAGTAGCAAGTATTTCCAATGTTAGCTTTGAATTATTGCGTACACTTTGAAGAGTTGATTGCATTAAACCATAATCAGCTCGAGTTCCTGAGATATATAGAATTTTTCTCATTCAACCATATTCCAACTAATTACACAATTATTTTTAATTTCCTGACATGCCTTTTTACCTAATAAAGTATTTAAGAATTTAGGCTCGATTCCCTCTTCGGTTCCAGTTCTTTTTATTCTTATCATTTCACCTGAAATAATAGTATTTTTAGGAATATCTATACCTGCAACAATTTTCTTGCGTACAAACTTTTTAATATCTTCTTCCTCTTTTGTAGGTTTTCTGATACCATCTCCTAGTGCACTTTCTACTTCTCTTATACCTTTTACAAGAGCTTTTAGCTCATCAGAGTCAAGCGAAGCTCCGTGATCTGGGCCAGGCATTTTTTTATCTAGTGTAAAGTGTTTTTCGATTACACATGCTCCGAGAGCTCTTGCTGCAAGAGCTACATTTATACCTAATGTGTGATCAGAGAGTCCAACTGGTAATTTAAAACAAGATCTAAGTGTCTCAATAGCGTTCAAATTTGCCTCTTCAGCTTTTGCCGGATAACTAGTTATACAGTGAAGGATAATAATATCTCTTAATCCTTCATTTGTTAAAGTTTGAATAGCTTCTTCAATTTCTCCAAGATTGGACATACCAGTTGATAGTATCACAGGTATATTCTTTTTAGCAATGTGACTAAGAAAAGGAAGATTAGTTATTTCTCCAGAACCTATTTTAAATAGGGTAACCCCAATTTTTTCTAGAAAGTCTGCGCTTTCATTGTCAAAAGGTGTAGAAAGAAACATAATTTTCTTTTTTTCTGCATAATTTTTAAGCTCTTCAAAATTAGATTCGCTCAACTCGAGATTTTTAAGCATTTGAAATTGAGACTCCCCTGTGCCCATGTTATTTATCTGATATTCTGCTTTATTAACGCTTTGAATCGCTAAATTCTCGGCTTTAAATGTCTGAAATTTTACCGCATCTGCTCCAGCATCAACTGCTACATCAATTAATTTCTTAGCAAGATTAGCATCGCCGTTATGGTTGACACCAGCTTCTGCAATAATAAAACAGGGTTTATTCTTCCCTATTAATTCCTTAGAAACTTTTATTTTTAACATAAAAATACCGCTATCTAGTCTTTAGATATATCAGTAATAATTAAAAATTACTCTCACTTATTAATGAGTTTAATATAGCTTCTGCAAATATAAAATCTATATCGCTGTCGATATCTATACTTCTTATAAAGGGCATTAAATATGGATAGGTTTTGAGGTGACTAAAGTTTTTAAAATCTTTAAGAAAATCTACTGTTGAAATATATATTGCCCCATTAGGCATATAACACTTTGGAAGATCTTGACGTCTCATTTTTAAATAGGTGTTCCCAAAAACTGGTTTTAAATATTCTTCCTCAACTTTATACGCCCAATAAGGAGAATGTCCATACTCACATACACTAATAACTGATTCACATTTTTTATTTAAAAATAGCTTAATAGCATTATCGATATCTTCAAAGGTTCTTAAAGGAGATGTTGGCTGAAGTAGAACAATTATATATGTTTTCTCTTTTTTAATATCTAATGCTTCAAAAGCATGAAGAACTGAATCAATAGTGGGAGAATCATCTCGAGCCAAAGAAGAAGGTCGTCTAATAACTTCTGCCCCGTATCGTTTCGATATATTTTCTATTTCTTCGTCTTCTGTAGAAACCACTACTTGATTAAGGTACTTAGATTTTAGAGCCTCTTCAATTGTATATGCAATAAGGGGTTTTCCTGCAAGCAATTTTATGTTTTTTCTGGGTATTCCTTTACTCCCACCTCTTGCCGGGATTATTGCAATTATATCGCTAGACATTTCGATTTCCTTTATTGATTACTCTAATAATATTTACTAGCTTTTAATAAATTACTACTGTAATTTATTAACTACATCTAAATTTTTCTACAAAAGATTTTGTAGCTAAAAATCATTTTTCACACATTGAATAACATATGAACTAAAATTATATAGATCAGATACAGTAAGGGATCATTGCTGCTCCCAAATAGGATTTTTTATTTCCCATTCACCATTAACTTTCTCAAAAATATCTTTGTTGTAGAATTTATCTATAATATCCCAAAACTCCTTGTGTGTATACCCTGTAAAGTTCAAGAAATCTTGCAAGGCGAGATAATCCAATTTATGATCATGTTTCCTTACTAATTCAATACCCTCTTTTCTAGTAATTATACCGTACCTAATTAATCTAGATGCATAATCAGTCGCAGTAGCATGCCCAAATTTTGGATATTTCATCCATGGATGTACAAGATATGCTCTGCTATCAACTTGGTCAAAGTTCTCTATATGATGTTCTCTTATCCACTCATGTGTTAAATCGCGGAAGCCTCTTTTTTTTGCAAAGAGATAATTTTTGTAACTATTCCACTTCACAAAATAACTTAGATATATGGAATTAAAATTTAAGCTTTCAAGTTTATTTTTCTCTGGAAAGACGCAAAGATTAAGATCTTTCATCGAAATACCTTCTTCAATTAACTCACTCCAAGAAATATCCGAAGCAACTCCATTAAAGATTTGGTCGTTTGCGGAATATGTCTCATCTTTTTGATTACCTCCGTACTCATAGCTAATATTTTCTCCATATACTACAAGTGGAATTTGAAATTTTAATGCCATATGGACTGGATACGTATAAATCAATCTATCAATATACCACGTAGGTTTTCCATATTTTTCGAATGTCTTTCTCATTAATTTTTTTTGTGCTTTTATATTTGGTTTAAGTGATATAATGTCACAGCCGAATTCCTCAGATATATTTTTTATATTATGCATACCAGCTTCAGTCATTGGGAAGTTATCTTCTACTGTAACGAGTAAAGGATTCATTCCCATCAGTTCTTTCATAACATATGTTTGATAATGACTATCTTTTCCACCACTTACCGCTATTATACAGTCATAACCATCTCCGTATTTTCCCCGATATATATTACACAATTCTTTCAGTTCTTCAAATCTTTTATTCCAATCAACTTTTTCTTTTTTTTCATTTGCCCTACACGCTTGGCATACACCCTCCTCATCGAAAGAAATACCAGGCCTTGTAGAAGGCATTACGCATTTTGTACAATATTTCATAATCTCACCAGTTGTGTTTTAATTTTCAAATTAGTTTAAATATTTGCTCTGCTAACAATGATTCTAAATAATCTATTTTTGAAAATTAGGCTGTTTATAAAATTTAGAGGCTATTATCAGCTTTAAATTGTGTTCAATAGATTTTTATATTTACAAAGTCATTTGATATTTCCTTTAAACCATAATTCTAGCCTAGCTTCATTAACTTTTAGTGAATTACACTTTATAGTTATTTAATTATTTGGTTTTTACACAGTTTTTACCTGTCTTGTTTCTCTTCTTTCATACCTTTTTAATAATAATTTTGTTTTTTCATTCTTTGTAAAAAATTTCTCATAGATAAGTCACTATAATCTCCTAAATAAATTGAGTAAAGAATAGAATTTCAAATTCTTTTAATACTACAAGAGGAAATTATGCAGCAGCTAATTTTTGGAGAAATAACTCGTAATCCAGATGCGAGAGCACTTTATGACATCAGCGAAGTAATTGCTGACAAAGAATGGCTTAGAACTGCAGACAATTTCGCACTATATTATATGTAAGGGATCTTGCACGCGATGAAGAAGAGCTTAGACTTATGAAAGAGTTTGGGTTACGTTATGATATTACTATTATTCCTCCAGCTATGCTTGGAAAGGAATTTGTAAAAACTGCAGGCCATTATCATCCTAAAGCTCCCAGGGCACATGTTTCCTTTTCTGAAATTTATCAGGTCCTTGAAGGAGAAGCTGTTTATCTCTTGCAGAAAGCAGGAAGAGGCGGAAGAATTGATGATGCCGTTATTATTGAAGCTAAAAAAGGAGATATTGTTTTCATTCCGCCTGATTATGGCCATATCACTATAAATAGATATAAAAAGACTCTAAAAATGGCTAATTGGGTTTGCAGGGATTTTTCATCTCTGTATGAACCTATTAAGCAATTTGGAGGTGGAGCTTACTTCCTGCTCGAAAATGGGTTTATTAAAAACCTCAATTATTGCTGTGTTCCTGAAACCCGATGGTTAAAGCCAGAAAAAGTTGACTATCTTGGGCTTTCGCCAGGTGAAGATATGTATAAGTTGATAGAAAACATGGAAATCCTCAGATTCCTCAAAGAACCTCAGTTCAGAATGGATAATCTAGGCAATTTTGAAGCTGTCTTTTGCTAATGAGATCAGTGTTTGCTAATTGAAATTTTTTCTATTTTCAAAACCGCTTTTCTGCTTTTACTAAAATTGCTTTTATTATATTTTTCCCAATTATTGCTTGAAATTATTTTTTGAAATTATTTTTGAAAATTCTCCTTCAAAAAATAAAAAAGTGAATATATTATTGAATTGAGAGCTACTGTAAGTTTAAAAACTCACTTTTTGCAAAAAAATTGTAAAATTTACAATAAAATCAAGTAAATTACTAAAAAATATAGATTATTTTGCAGTTTTTCTGCAAATCTTCTGCAAATTTTAGATACATATTTAATCCTGAGTTGCGTATATAAATGTATGTTAATTGAATTCTCAGTTGAAAATTTCCTTTCTTTTAAAGAAAGAGTTACCCTAAGTATGGAATCAAGTTCAGGTACAAAGTTACCTCAGAATGTAATTAAAACTCCTAAAAAAGGAAGAATACTTAAATCTGTGGCGATTTACGGGGGAAATTCTTCAGGCAAAACCAATCTAGTAAAAGCAATTTCTTTCATGCATGATATGGTAGCTGGTTCACATAATTTTAATATAAATACTGAAATTAACGTGACTCCATTCAAATTGAATCCTGAATGTTATAAAAGCCCTAGCCTTTTCGAAATGAAGTTCATCCATGAAAATATCACTTACAGGTATGGTTTTTCCTGCAACTCTAAGAGAATTGTAGACGAATATCTCTTTTACGCTACAGGAAAAAAAGAAAAGAAGATCTTTGAAAGAAGAAACACAGAAAACTTTTCTTTTGGTATTGATAACGAACAACAGGAGTTTATAAAATCTCAGGTTATTGAAAATACTCTTTATCTTTCTAGAGCTACGCAATTAAAGTATCAGAAAACAAGAGACCCTTATTTATTCATTTCTAATCTGGTAATTAATATCAACCCCCTCTGGGGAAATTATACAATACGAAAACTACACGAAGATCCTGAATTAAAAACCAGGATCCTTGAAATAATGAAAAAAGCCGATTTTGGGGGAATTGAAAACATACATATTAAAAAGGAAGCAAGACCGGTTCAGAAAGTTAACTTTAATGTTAGCCAAAAAAAGGAAAGCTCCATTCAAATTGGGAATTCAATGGACGAGTTTTTTGAGGTAAAATTTACGCATAAAAATGAAAACGGCAAAAAAGTTAATTTTGATTCAATAGAAGAATCCGACGGAACAAACAAAACGCTGGCAATATTGGGTCCCCTATTTGACATTATGGAAAACGGAAAAGTTGCTGTCATAGACGAATTCGATACCAGCCTCCATCCAAAAATTACTCGCTTGCTCATAATGCTTTTCCACAGCGATAAAAATAAACAAAATGGGCAGTTAATATTTACCTCCCATGATACAACTCTTCTTGATAATGAGCTTTTCAGGACCGACCAGATTTACTTTTGTTCAAAAAAGCCAAATAAACATACCGAATTAAGTTCCCTTCTTGATTATGATGTTCGTCAGGTAACTGATTTTGAGAGGGTCTATCTTAATGGGAGAGTTGGAGGAATATCCCTTTCATTGACGAGACTCTTCTGAGTGAAGGATAATGGATTGATATAATGGCAAGAAAACCTGGAAATAAATCCATAAATTCCGCCTGGATTTTTTGTGAAGGAAAAACCGAATATAATTATTTTGCTCAATTGAAAGCAGTAGAAAGGATAAGCGGATTACAGCTTAGGCCAATAATTTGTGAAGATAAAAATATTGTTAAATTACTTGAATATTCTATAAATTATCAAAAACATCACGCTAAAGACTTTATTAAAGGCGATTCGATATTTTATGTTTTTGACAGGGATGCAAACACAAACGATGATTTCAAACAAGCTGAAAAAATTGTAAACAATTTATCTCAACTGATCATATCTAACCCGTGTTTCGAATATTGGATTCTCTGTCATTTCGAATTGTATTATGAACCTGTAAATCCTCAATTGTTAAAATTAAAGTTACGAAAACATATGGGAACGTATAAGAAAAATAACCCAAACATTTACAATGATACAAAAAACAAAATCGAAACTGCAAAAAAGCATTCAAGAAAAATTCACCAAATGCATATTAATAAAAACGATAAAATCCTTCGAACGGAAAGTAATCCCTTTACGCTGATCTTTCAATTGATAGAACTTACCCAACAATATAGAGGCAATTAAGTTTAAATCCAATTGTCAGCTCCTTTAAAAATTATTAACTTTATATATAACTCAAATCCTTTCTGCTTATCCTCTCCCAATTTCATCCTTTTAGTATGACCTCAAAAAGTTTAAGTGCAAAATAAGGTCCACGTGCAGAGCCGATGGGCCAATTCTTCTTTCTTTTCTCCACTAACTTTATCCGCTTAATTTTTTAGATGAATATTTATATTTTAAAATATTCTATTCAAAAGATTAATACAATTTTAAGGCGTGACAAATCTCTTAAATAATATGGAAAGTGGGCCAATGCTTCAACACGTATTTCGAATTCAATATATGAAAAAGTCTATAGAAAATTCTTTAAGGAATTTCTTGGGCACTTTAACGAAAATTCGCAAAAAGGATATTAAATTTAATAATCCTCTGTATTATCTTACTTTACCAGGGCTTCTTCTTAAAACATTTGGCCTTTATATGGGCCTTAGTTTTTTACGAAATCTTTCGCCTGGAGCAACTATTAATTTTCTGTCTACTGCTTTAATTATTCTAATAACCATAATTGGAGCTTTTATGGCCTTTGCAGGAATTTTAATGCATTCAATAGGCAGGTTACTAAAATATAAAATGAAAAACCGCTAATTTTATTTTTGAAGGCTTTTAATGTCTTTTCTTGAAGGCATTTGCCAGCCCTCTGTAAAAATTTTACTGCCTAGCCTAAAAATGGTTGAAGATTACCCCGAAGACGAACCTTGTCCATCGGCTTTGTTCTTTGTGTATTCTGAAAGTAGACCCTGTCATATTGTGGTGCAGAATGTCAAATTGACGCATTCCTCCCACATCTAAAAAAGCGGGCTTCCTGCTCGGTTTTCGTGAAAATCATGTAAGAATAATTGCAGTATCTATTCCGGAAAACAACGAATGGATAGACTGCGTATTTAGGAATACGCATACTGACATATGCAGTAAACTCTATTTTTCAATTAAAGCCAACAATTATGCTCTATAATATATAATTATCATTTATGCCCAGGTTTTACCTTAGAACTTACGCCAAATGATAATAATTTTGAGATAAAATTATTTCAGGAACAAACCTTTCTGGACTATCAAAAAGTAAATCAATTGACAATAACCATCATAATATTTATCTTATATTAGATCCTATAGGAAGTATTATGGTAGCTACAACAACTATTTGTATTGAGCCTGAAGTAAAAGAATTGCTTAGAGGCTTAAGGATTCATGAGAATGAGTCTTATAATTCTGTTGTGAAACGATTGGTAAAGAATGCATATAGCGATGAACCTTATACTGAAGAAGATGTAAAAGATTTAGAAACGGCACTACAGGAAATCAAAGAAGGTAAATATTATACACATGAAGAGGTATGGGCTGAAATAGATAAAGAACGTGCTGAAAAACAGAAGGAAAAAGCATGTATGCCTTGAACTATACCAGTTCAGCAAAAAAAGATTTAATGAAGTTACCGTTTAATGTGCAAGAGAGAATTCGTTGTGCTATTGAAGAATTGCAGGAAAATCCACGTCATAGAGGCGTCGAGAAGTTAATAACATCTAGCAAATCTCAAGAATATCGCATAAGAGTGGGTGATTATAGGGTTAAGTTTCTGATTCATGATGATATTTTAATGATTTTTGTTATTAAAATCGCACATCGGAAAAATATATACAACTAAGACATATGTATTTCCCATGTTTAAGCCCCAATTTTACATCAAAAAATAGTAGTTAGGAATTAGTTCGAATCTTGGCTTATTCGATGTAGCTGCATTTATTGATTTAATATGTAAAAAATCTATTTAAATGGCTGGATTCAAAGGAATCAATGAAGATTTCAAGAGTAAAGCTTTTGTTTTAATTCTTATTTTTCTTAAAGTAAACAAATAGGAATACCAAACCTGCCAAAATTCCTGCAATCAACATATTCCAGGATTTTAGTGGATTCCAGGACTCTTTTGGAGCTCCTGATTTGTCTGAAGGTTTCAAATTAACCTGTTTTGTTTCCTCTCCGACTTTTATTTCAAAAATTCCTGGAGGTACAGAATTTGTATTGAATTCGTAGACAAAATTTCCTTGAGAATCCGGTTTAACCTGCTCAAGGGCTGTAATTTTAAGTTTAACAGTAGGCTCAATTGCTTTTCCCCCAAGTTTAATATTATATGTGCCCTTGGGAACGTTTTCATGTGAAACAGTTGCAACGCCATTATCCGCTTCTATGGTTTTTGTCATCCAGAGCAGCATTTTTACACTTACATTAAGATCTTCAACCCCTGTTGCCTGCACAGTAAACCTGTTGTACAAATCCGAAGAAATTTCCACGTCTTCAAGCAAATATTCATATCGGCTTTCCGAAGCATTTACTTCCTTTTCAAAAGTCGTCACTATATCTACCGTCTCACCTGAAAAACCAGTGCCTTTAATCTCTATTACATCTCCGGCAACCGGATTTTCAGGACTGATTTCCCAGTTTGGAGCAGCAGCCCCTGGTAAGCTTAAAAGGCATAATAAAATAGTAAGATAAAATAAAGGTTTGAATTTGTCTGTACTTTTCTGGCCCTGGACAAAATTAAAAATGGGTTTCGTAAAAGCAATTCCCTCAGAAAGCAATTCTCATTATCTCCTTTTTTACTTATCAGCATCGGTAAATTAAGATCGGCAATAAAGATTGCAAATTTAGATTGGAAAATTAACATTAGCAAATTAATATTGTAAAATTAATATTGGAAAAATTGAAACGACTTTACAACTTCTGGATAGAATTCAAATATAACTCCATAGCTTATGATCTTTACTTTTTAATTTGAAACTTTTTAATCTGAATTAATCTGAAACAATTCTCTTTTCATGTATAATTCTTTTGACCACGGATTCATATGAAAGCGTTCCTGCTCCATCTGTTAGAAACCTGGATATATAAATGCCCTTTAAGGGATCTATTCATATAAAATTGTCTTTTTAAACAATAGAGGACCTGAAAGTTAAGAATTTCAAAATCAGCCCTTAAGAAAAATAGATCTACGAAAAATCATAAATTTATAGGTTCTGTAAAGTCTTCGGAGGATGAGTGGTAAAAATAAATGTGTAAAAATTTGGGCGATAAATTTTGGAATTGATGAGAAAATAGGGTCTATTTTGGAGAAAAATATTAAAAACGTAGATCAGAATAGTTATTCTTTATATTGTTCAATCATTTCTATCAATTGAAACATCATTGTAGAAGGGTTGCTTTCTTCACAAAGAATTCCATTTTTATTCATATGCGTTTGATAGAGCTTTTTTGAGTGCTTCCTGGCAGCATCTATATTGTCTTTAGTTTTATAGTAAATATTTTTATCATTCTTATTGTATGCTCCCATATGCTCCCGCAGCTTTACTTTTAGTTTTTGAGGTTGTATTGCTTCAGAATATGATTCGAAATGGAGAAGAATCCAAAGTTCGAAACACGGATTAGATAAAATTAATTGCAGGTCTGGATTAGTTATATTTACATCTTCTTTGGCGGCATTGAAATCCGCATTTGTATTTTTATCTCTATCAAAAACGTATACTATTATGTCTCCCTGCAGATAGTAGGGATTATGATCTAAATATTTCATTGAATAGCTTACTATATCAGTTATTCTTTTATCCGCAGATTTGACTGGTCTAATTTGCAGCCCTCTGATCCTTTCAACTGCTCTTAATTGAGTAAAATAATTGCATTCGGTGTCCCCCTCACAAAAAAGCCACAGTGAAGTTACAGATTTGTTTCCTTCTTTTCGTGCTATTTTATCAATCCGTTAATTTTCACTCAAAAGAGTCTCATCAATGAAAGGGATTCCACCCACTCTACCACTTAAGTATGCCTTTTCAAAATCAGTAACCTGACGGACATCAAAATCGAGAAGTGAGCTTAATTCAGTGTATTTATTTGGTACTTTAGAACAGAAGTAAATTTGATCCGTTCTAAAAAGTTCATTGTCAAGAAGGGTTGTATCATGGGTAGTGAATATTAACTGACCATTTTCTTTATTTCTATCGCTGTGAAATAACATTATGAGTAAGCGAGTAATTTTTGGATGGAGACTTGAGTCAAACTCGTCTATGAAAGCAACTTTTCCGTTCTCCATAATATCAAATAAAGGCCCTAACATAGCCAATGTTTTATTTGTTCCTTCTGATTCCTCTGTCCCCTCAAACGCAATATCTTTCCCATTTTCATCTTTATGTATAAATTTTACCTCAAAAAAATCTTTAAATTCATTCCCTATTTGAATTGAGCTTTCGTTATTTTGATTAATATTAAAATCAACCCTTTGGACAGGTTTTTGCTCTTTTTTGATATCTATATTTTCAATTCCGCCAAAATCAGCTTTTTTCAAAATTTCAAGTATTTTATTTTTTAATTCGGGATCTTCATGTAACTTCTTTTTTGTGTAATCTACCCACGAAGGATTGATATTAATAACTAAATTGGAAAGGAACAGATAAGGGACTTTTGTCTTTTGATACCCTAATTGTGTAGCTCTGGAAAGATATAATGTGTTATCAATAACTTTAGATTTTATAAATTCTTGTTGTTTTTCATCTACTCCAAAAGAAAATTTTTTTGTGTTCGTTCTTTCGAATATTTTATATTCTTTTTTTCCTTTGGCGTAAAATAAATATTCATCCACAATTTTTTTTGAATCGCAGGAAAATCCATATTTATATGTTATGCCTTCTTGAATAAATTTAATTTCGAAACTACTAGGGCTTTTATAATATTCCGTGTTTAATTTGTAAGGAGATGTTTTAATTTCAGTATTTATATTAAAGTTATGTGACGTAGCTACTAAACCATGCATAAAGAAAACTGCTTTTATTAAATTGGATTTACCAGAGGAATTTGCCCCGAAAATTGCAGCGGATTTAAGTAACCGTATTTTAGGAGTTTTTATTAAATTTTGAGGCAATGATGTCCCTGAACTTGTATCCATACTTAAAGTAACTTTATCTTTAAATGAAAGAAAATTTTCTACGGAGAACTCTATTAGCATAGGTAAGAGTATATTATTCAGATAATATATACGTATCGGAGATTGCAGAAAAATTGAAAATATCCCTATATTTTTGTTTATTTTGTATTTTTTTATCATTATTTTTGCAGTTTTTCTGCAATATATGTGTTAGTCGATTTAACCTTTATACTTGCATTCTGAATCAGCATTTCTGAATCAGCATAATCCACTTATTTTCTCCTTTTAATTCAGAGTCTTACAAATTTCAGCAGGAGTTTTATCCTCTAATCCTTCATATGGACGAATGTGATTGTGATATATCTGCATTCCCTTCAAATAGTAATATCCTTTATCTTCAAGCCTTTCAGACCTTCTCTTTATCTCTAATTTCTCTGTTAATTCGCTCCATTTTATTGTTATTTGCAGTACTCTTTTTCCACTTAATTTAATTGCGTTAATATGTTGAGATTATTCTTCCCGCATGCACAAATTCATACTTTTGTAGTCTTTTGTAGATGCTTAAGAATACATTTGTTTGCCTGAGAGTTAATTTTTTGTCAATATTTAAACTCCCTAAAAACAGTCCCTATTTTATCCCCAAAAATTTACAAAAAAGTTAGGTATACTTAAAACCCAAAGAGTTTACAAAAAGGATTTATACAGTTTATAAGATTTTTTTGAGTTTCAAAGCTTCTAAGGCTTTTTATTCCGAATTCGGAAGCCTTCAGGCGCGAAAGGCATTTATTATTCCTTTCACCTGGGTATCCTTTTTCAGAATATAGAGATAGTAGATGCAAACTATAAGTCCTGAAATCACTACAAGCAAGATCTGGTTTATCCCCAGGGCTTTTAAGGCAATAATCAGGGCTCCTGCAGGGATAAACATCATAAAATTAGCCAGCACTATCTGGAAAGGCTTTGACATCTTTACCCCCGAATAATGCATCATCTTCAAGCAGAGATACCCATAGACTATAATTCCTGAAAAGGAAAAAAGCATAAGCGCAATTCTGGCATTTCCGAGCATTCCTCCTATAACAAGGGAAAGGAGGCGCGTTGTAAGGTTAAAGAAATTATACCCAAACCCGAAATGCTGTTTTTCAACAACGACATATATAGTGCTCAGAGGAGTCGAAATAAACCAGATAAAGCCCCATAAGCTCAGGATCTGCACGTAAACCCCTGCTTCTGTCCAGGCTCTCCCGAAAACGACCGTAAAAACGTCGCTGCCAATAATTGTGAGGATTAAAATCGGAAACATGCCTATTATCACAAGCATTCGAAATACACTCTCAACAAGGTTAGAAAGCGTGCCTTCGGATAAGGCTCTTGAGGCTCTCTGAAAAAAGACCTGGGAGATTGAAGTCCCAACAAAACTCATTGGCAGTTGTAAAAGCCGAAACCCAAGAGAATAAAACCCGACTATTGCCGGAGAGAAAAAGGAGGCCAGTAAAAACGCAGGAAGCTGCCACGAAACTGAGTTCATGAGCGCAGACCAGGTATCTATAAGCGGAAACTTATGGTGCCTTATAAAGCCCTGATATATCTTTCTCAAATTTAAGCTTTTTAAAATCAGCTTCCTGTCATCTCTCCAGATCTGGGCCCCGAGCATAATTGTCGAAACCGCCTGGCCGATAACACTGCCGTATACCAGTCCTCCAGGGCCTGGCTTTGCCAAAACTCCCAGGGTCAACTGGGTGGCAGTTGTTGAAATCGAGCTTGAGATCTTTGCAACAGAAAGCCTTTTAAAAAGTCTTGTCCTCGAATTCCAGTTATTTAAGGCCAGGAAAATTCCATTTACAAAAACAAATGGGGCTACAAGCCAGAGATAATCTTTTATCTGCGGCGAATTCAAAAACTCAGTTATAGAGTCCCCGAAATACCATATAATAGGTAACGTCAAAAGACTCACAAATATAACTGCCAGGGAACTTACCGCTAAAAGGTTTACAGCTTCTTCGTCTGATTCTGGCAGCATTATCGAGTATTCATATCTCAGGCAGGAAACCACGGTGAGAATACTTGTAATAGAAACATAAAGGGCCCAGACACCAAAATCCTCTGGCCCGTAAAGCCGTGTTAAAATAGGCGCTGATAGGATGAGAAGGATCTGAGCAAAAGTTGTCCCCCCTGCAAGGGTTAAAACATCCAATGCAAAGCTAGCCTTCTTTTTATTTTCAGATAATTTTTCTCCAGCGTCTTCTGTAATTTCATCCATAGTAGTGCCTTGATAGAAACATTTTAAAGCAAGCTTCAAATTAAAAATTAGAAGCTTTATTCCGCATGAACAATTTATAAATTTAATTGTAAATTTAATTGTAAATTTGATTTGTAAATTTGATTTGTAAACTTAATCTTCTAAAGCCCCTGAAAAAAATCATGCTTAAATTAACTAGTCTTTTTCATAATCCCTTTCATAATCCTTTTCAAATCCCATTCCCTTTATTCATTTATTCATTTGTTTTCTTTTTTCAAATGGGAAGAGGGATTTAGAGCTTTTTACTTGAAGAATTTAAAGGTTATTCCTTTGAAGGATTTTTCTCTCTGGAACCTCTAGGCTAATTTTATTTTCATGAAAAGATATTCACTGTTAACATTTTTGAATTCATATAGCCTTTTTCCAGAATAATTACTTTACCCCCGAGTCAGATTATTTAAAAGTTAAATCTCAGTAATGCTTATGCAGCATATTATATATTTTATAATATCCTGATAATCTCTGATAATTTTTATTTATTTATACCCATCCCCTGGTATCGACTTTTTGGTGCCGGTCTACTATTTTTTCCTTTGTGGTCCCCTGGTATTCCAGCTTTATCTAATCGATACTGGTATTTTCCTATTAATATTGTTTGTATGGACAAAGCCATACATCATTGGGTTTTATTTTTTATAAATTTAACATTCTCAATTAAATACCTTTAAGAGTGGGTGGGCCTGGGGGCTTCACTTGTTTTTTCAACATTTGTGGTCCACCACTTATAAATTTCTTCTCCGCTTGTAATCCAGGCATCTTTGCCGGAAATATATTTCAGGAACTTTTCATAGTATTTAAGATTCTCGCCTTCTATGCATGTATTATTGTGCCAGAGAATCGTGACCACACCGTTATACTGCTCGACTCTATCGATCAGGAACTTTATAAGGTCTTCTGCCTTTTTAAGGTCAAGGCGCATATAATCCCTGAGGAGCGTGCGGTCCATGATTATAAGCGGAAGTTCCAGGATATCAATCTCTTTTCCTGTGTTTATATTATACGGCCTGAATGGGTGGCAGACTCCGTTCCTGAAACCTGCGCAGTCAGGATATCCGAAGGTTGTATCATACTTAAAATTCGCTCTGCTTAATAATTCCCAGGTATCAGGCACTTTAAACCTTAAATAGTGGTTTCTGTATCCTATAATCTTTTTTCCGAGGACTTTTTCAAGCCTTTGCTTTTTTTCCCTTATGTCTTCGAAGCTTTTATAGGATTCGTGCCCTCCATGGAGACCTACTTCCCAGCCTTTTTCTGAGATATATCTTAATTCTTCGGCAACTTCCTCGATCCTGTAATTAAAATCCTTTTCTCCAGGCTCAAGGGCTAAAAAATAGAAACTCGATTTTGCATTATACTTTGCTTCAAGTTCAATTATATCCCTGAAATTCCAGCAGGGATTGCACTTCTTACAAATTCTGGAGAAAGGACTTTTTATAGCGCAGCCTATTTTTCCTTTAACAACTGCCTTGGCTGTTTCCATGATAGGATAGTATCTGTCAGGATAAACAACATCAATATCATGCGTAAGGCAGACTGCAAATTTTTTTCCGTCAGGATACTCAGGGCAGAGCCCGTTTTCTATCATGAATCTGGAAACCTTGGGATCAAAGACATCTCTCTGGCTGCTTAAATAGTAAGGAAACCTATCATACTGATCTGAAAAAAGGAAATTATACTCCTCTTTTTTGGTAAAAAGATCCCAAAGTTCTTTGTTTTCTTTAAGTTTTTCAATCATAGGCTCCGCCCTGTGGGATATGTAAAATTTAGAATTAAATCTTGATTAAGAATAGATCTCAATCAAGAGTTTATTTTCACCTTATTAAATGTTCGTTTTTATCTCCCCTCCCAATCCCTTTATATACAAAACCTTTTCCAATGAACTCATCCGGCTCAACTACATTTCTTCCGTCTATAATAACAGGATTTGCTTTCCCGCTTACCGCTTTTATCCATTCGGGCCTGAGGTTGGAATATGCACTGTGGCCTGCAAGTACAATAACTGCATCCGCATCCTTTATAACCTCTTCAACGTTCCCTGAAATCTCAACTTCCGGATAATTAACAACATATGGGTCGTGCACCTTAACGTTTGCTCCAGCTTTGAGGCACATGTCCCTGTAAGGCTCTGAGGGGGTATTTCTTGCATCGTCCGAGTCCTTAATAAAAGCCCAGCCAAGCATTGCAATCTTTGAACCCTTCATCTCCTTTCCGATTCTTTTGAGGGCACTGGAAGTCAGGTTGTACATATGGACAGGCATAAAATCATTAACCTTTCTTGCAAGCACGTAAATTGAGTCTGCGCCTGCAGGATAGTCAAGCTGTCCGTTTCCTATTTTTACTCCCCTTTCCAGGTGATAGGTGTCTTTAGTCAGACAGTGGCCTCCAACGCCTGCTCCAGGCCAGAGCACAGCCCTTGTTATGCCTTCCCCTTTTAGACTGTCCACCCCTGTTCTAACATCATAGACATTTATTCCCATGGCTTCGCAGTAAAGGGCAAGCTGGTTAATAGCTGCAATCTGTAGGTCCCTGAAGGTATTTTCCGCAGTCTTTGTAACCTCGGCAGCAGTTGCACTCATAGGGATAACCTTTCCGACAGTAAGCACAGGAGAATAAAGTTCAACTGCGCGCTTTGTGCTTGCTTCGTCTATTCCTCCTACGATTCTGTCATGCTCCCTTATATTTTTCAAAAGTCTGCCTACCATTACTCTTTCAGGAGCGTGCGCAAGGGCAAAATCCTCTCCTGCTTTTAAGCCTGACTCTTCTTCAAGTATCTGTTTTGCCATGCCTTCAGTCGTCCCTGGAGTAATTGTAGACTCAAGCACCACAAGCATCCCTGGCCTGAGATATTTTCCTACATTTCTAATCCCCTCGATAAGGGCTGAAAAATCCGGCTGGAGGTCTTTTGGATTTGCGAAGGGGGTCTGAATTGCAAGCGTAACTGCATCAAGTTCCGAAATTCTTGAAAAATCCGGAGTACATTCGAATTTTCCTGCTTTAACAACTTTGGAGATCAGGTCTTCAAGTCCGGGCTCTTCCCCTTTCAAAGGGCTTTCTCCACGGTTTAGCATATCTATTTTGTAACTTGAGCTTTTAGAATTGCGCTGAAAACCCAGAACTTTCTCAAAACACGGGGCATCGGCAAAAAGGACTGCTGCTGGAATTCCTACATAACCCATTCCAAGCACTCCGATTTTTTTAATCGGGCCCTTTTCCTTAAGAAGTTTTTCTAATTTAGTCATAAGTATCACTTTTTTAATTGTTTTTCAAAAATTTTATTTCTAAAATCGTAATTCTAAGTTCTTCAAACTATTTAAAAAGATTTATAACCTTTTTAACCGGTCTTTAAAGAATTTTCGAGGCAAATCCGGCTTTTTGGCCTTCTAGCCTTCTCATTTCCTGATTTACTTTGCCAGATTTTTAGTTATTTCCCAACTTCTATCAACCTTTCTTCTTCATAGGACCTTATAGCTGCCATTGCCACTTCAAGGGCATGCTTTCCATCTTCTCCGCAGGGATTCGGATGAGCACCCGTTGAAACGCAGTCTATGAAATGTCTTAGCTCATTTTTCAGAGGCTCGCTTTGTTCAACCTTGGCTTTTCTTATCCATTCGTTATCGTGTAACTGTACTGTCTGGTTAAGGTAATCCAGATAGGCAACCCCTTTTACCCCGATTGCTGTAAGCTGTCTGACCTTATGCGGAGTTAACCAGTTTGTTTCCACAACTCCCGCAAAATTATGGTCCATACGCAGGATTATTGAAGCGTGGTCTTCAAAGGAATGAATATCCGCCCCGGCAACAGCATACACGCTGTTTATTTTTTTGCCGTAAAGGTATGAGATTACATCTATATCATGGACCCCAATATCCAGGATTACCCCCACATCTCGGATCCTCGGGTTATATGGGCCTACCCTTTTAGTTGAAATCGAAACGATTTTGCCCAGACTGCCTGAATTTATAATTTCCTTGAGTTTTATGACTGCAGGGTTAAACCGTTCGATATGGCCTACCATGAGCATTTTCCCTGCCTTTTTTGCAGCCGAGATCATAAGGTCGGCATTTTCAGTTGTGTCTGCAATTGGTTTTTCTACAAGAACATTTATTCCTGCATCAAGGGCATCAAGCACAACCTGTTTATGCAGTTTCGTAGGAACAACCACGCTTACTGCATCAAGGCCTTCCTCAAACATCTTTTTATAATCTGTAAAGGGTTTTGTCTTAAACTGGGCAGCCATGGCTTCCACACGTTTCTGGTCTACATCTGAAATTCCGGCGAGTTCCACGCCTTCCATTTCGCTGTAGATCCTGACATGGTTCTGGCCCATGGCTCCTGTACCTATAACTCCTACTCTAATCAAAGTCTCACTCCCTCCTAAATTTAGGGCTTAGAAGGTGTTTAAGCCCCAGGATTACGTTTTTAAATAAAATTCTTTAGTTGCTGCTATAATTGTCTGTACATCTTTTTCTGACAGGGCAGGGTGCACAGGTAAAGATAAAACTTCTTCTACGGCTTTTTCCGAAACCGGCAGAGAGTCGGTGTATCCAAGTTCCTTATAGAGAGGCTGCTTATGAATCGGTATGGGATAATGTACGCCTGAGCCTATATCCCTGGTTTTCAGGAAGGCTGCAAATTCATCTCTTTGCTTGGCCCGGACAGTATATTGATGGAAAACATGGGTATATCCTGGCTTTGTAATTGAAGGCGTAATTCCAGGGATATCTCTAAGACCCTTTGAGAGCATTTCTGCATTTTTCTGTCTCGCTGCAGTAAATTTATCCAGTTTGCCAAGCTGGACAAGTCCGATCGCAGCCGCAATATCAGTCATGCGCAGGTTAAAGCCAAGCATTTCATGCAGGTAGCGGACTTTTGAACCGTGAGCCCGGATCATTTTAGCCTTTTCTGCAACCTCTTTATCGTTTGTTGTAAGCATTCCGCCTTCGCTTGTTGTCATATTCTTTGTCGGGTAAAAGCTAAACGCTCCTGTTCCAAAGCTTCCTACTTTTTTCCCCTGGCAGGCTGCTCCATGCGACTGGCAGGCATCTTCGACCACAACAAGCTTCGAATCCTCTGCAATTTCCATTATTGCTTTCATATCTGCAGCATGTCCGTAAAGGTGGACAGGAATTATAGCCCTGGTTTTTGAATTTATTTTTTCTTTGATCTTTTCAGGGTCTATATTATATGTCTCTGGCTCTATATCTGCAAAAACAGGCTTTGCCCCTGTGTATAGGACGCTGTTTGCAGTAGCGATGAAGCTAAAAGGAGTTGTAATTACGTCGTCCCCCTTTCCTATGCCGTGAGCAAGCAGGGCAATGTGCAGGGCTGCAGTGCCAGAGTTTACAGCTGCTGAATATTCGCAGCCTGTATATTCCGAAAAAGCTAATTCGAATTCATCTACTTTCGGGCCCTGTGCAATCATACCTGAGCTCAGGACCTCTGTTACTGCATCAATCTCTTCCTTGCCCAGCAGGGGCTTGGCGATTGGAATCATTTTAGGACCTCTTTATATCACATAAATCTTTATCTTACTTAACCTTGATTTTTTGTTAAGCTTATATTTTGTTCAATTCCTTTAAATCCTTCGGAAGTTCCTGGTGCTTTGCAGGGACTCCAACTGCAAGTGTCCAGGCAGGCACGTTTTTCGTAACGAGTGCTCCTCCTGCAACCATTGCCCCTTCTCCTATTTCAACATCCGGAAGCAAGGTAGCATTTGCACCTATTGAAGCTCCTTTTCTTAAAACCGGCCCTTTTAATTCGTATTTCTTTCGAATAGGGTACTTATCATTAGCCAGAACTGCACAGGGTCCAATAAAAACATTGTCCTCAATAATTACATTTGTGGGGATGTAGACATTTCCCTGGATGCTGACATTATTGCCTATCTTCACATGCCCATCTATAATAACATTGGTGCCGATAAGGACATTATCTCCTATTTCAGTATTTTCTCTTATCATTACATTATGTCCGGTTTTGAAATTCTTTCCAGTTTTTACACTGGAAAATATTGTTGATCCGGCTCTTATCATGGAATTGGGCCCTATAACACACCCTGCAAAATCGAATTCTTCAATTTCCCTGTTTTGCCTGAGAATTTCCATAAGGATTTTGTGTTCAGGATAACCTAAAATTACATTTTCCATTATTATTGTGTCTTTTCCGATTACTGAATCACCATATATTTTAGAAGAGTTGTGAAGCTTAAATTCAGTCGAGTTCATTTTTCCCCCTGGCTCTTTAATTTCTCATTTACAAGCCAACTGTTTAATCTAAACTGTCTGGCCTTCTTCTTTCATTCTTTTATATTTATTGCCTTCTATATCCCGCTTCTCGGGCAAATTCATAAAACGGAGTAGCTTAATCTGATAACGATTTTTCCCGATACGCACTCCCCTTGATCTTAAAAACTGTCTTAATTTTTTAATTGATACACTTTATAATTATTTAAGCGATTTGGTTTATTTAACTTTCTCTCTTTTTTTCTCTCTTTTTTCCTCTCTTTTTAAAACCTATCCTAAAAGACTAACATATCGTGTTGTTTTCCATTAAATGCACATAGCTTTCTGTCGAGCTCTTATGAGAAATTTAATCCCTATATTCTAAAAATCCTATAACTCAAATTACTCGAATAAACGTGAATAATTAAGTTGCTAACTTTCTAAATAAACCTCTTATAAATAAATACATTATAACCGGTATATTACTTGTAGACATCTCAAAAAATACCATACTTTCGATTCTATAGAAATTAGATTTAGTAAAGTTATATCCAGTATTTATCCCATGAAATCCTTCCCGGATCCGACATTTATCAGGTTTTAGCTGAGCTTTGAAACCAAGTACTCTTTTCATTAGAAATTTAGCTCTTTTTTCCTCTTTTATTTCTATAAGGCCCAGATTAAAATGAATCAAGTTTGCTTCGGGTTTCTTCTTGCAGGCTAACGCTTTCAGATAAACTCTTAAATTCTTTCTACGATTCCGAGAAAATCTGGATTTTTTCCATTCGTACCAGCTTACTTCTTTTTCCGTTCTCCCGAGCTTTTTCTTTTTTCCCTCTGCTCAAAATTTTTGATTAGTATGAGGAGGATTTTTATATCAGATCGCACATTTGTTTGTTAAATATGCGAACTAACTTAAGGAGTTCTAACTACGCTTATTAGTCTAATTTCGTCAGATCCAGTTTCCTCAGGCGCCCTTTCATTAACAACAGTACCTGGAATCCCTGAAGGCGCATCCATAGCCGCAGCAGTGTTGCTCCTGCTGCTTTTACTCAGAGATTTCCTCCCTGTATCCAAACGCTGGGAAGAAAATGTAAAAGTCTCTTTGAATATGGGAATTATTCCTTTACTATTTGCTTTTGGTGCAACGGTAATGCTCTTGATTGTAGAGCTTTTTTAATTCCTCTTTCACAAAATATAAATTAATTTCTTTTTTAATTTAAAATTTATTTATTTTTTGTAAGCCTAAAAACTTCTTACTTCTTTTCGGTAAAATATAAAAAACAAACAATAAAATATAAAATATAAAAAAATAAAAAATACTAAAATGGATTCAAATATAAGATGTCGATTTTTTGTACATATTTATTAATCTCTAGCTGATTTTTTTCTTTTCAATTTGAAAGCTTTCTTTCAAATTAAATCATTGGTAGAAAGGTCCCGTTCCTGTAGACAATTTTTTGAATCCTGTTTTTCAAATTTTACTGCAGGCCTATTTTTCCTTTATTTTTATCTTTCTGGATATGGGTGAACTACCACTCAGCTAAAGACTGAGTGGCTTCTTGGTTCATTCCTCCCCCTATTGAGGGCAAGTCCCCAAGCTCTTCCCCACGTTCCGTAGGTGTCATAATCCAATTAGATTTTGATCTACGAGTGCAAATTTCTTGATATTGATAGCGGCATTAATGTCCCTATCATGTTTTGTTTTACAATCCGGACAAGTCCACTCCCTGTCTTTTAACTCAAGCTCTTTATTGTGGTATCCACATACACTACAGAGCTTAGAAGAAGGTTCAAATTGTCCTATTTTCAGAACGGTTTTCCCGAACCATTCAGCCTTATATTCTAACTTTGTTACAAAGCTACTCCATGCGGAATCACTAATAGACTGTGCTAAGTGATGATTTTTAACCATGCCTTTAACATTTAGAGTTTCCAGAGCTACAGCTTGGTTTTCGCTTATCAGTTTAAAAGAGAGTTTGTTCTGGAAATCATTTCTCTGATTAGTTATTTTGTCATGAAGTACAGCAAGTCTTTGTTTAGCTTTTGCCCTGTTTTTAGAGCCTTTATGCTTCCTTGAAACCCTTTTCTGAAGGACTTTAAGCCTTTTAAGAGAGTTTTTCAGGTACTTAGGATTCTCAACCTTTTCTCCATTTGATAGAACCGCAAAATCTTTGATACCCACATCTATTCCTACGGTTGTTGATTCGGTGAATTCCTGTTTTTCAGGAAGCTCTTTACCGTCTTCAACAAGGATACTGATGTAGTAATGTCCTTTACAAGTCCTCGATACCGTAGCAGTTTTAGTCTCACCTTCAAACTTCCGGTGAAAAACTGTCTTAATTGGTTCTATTTTAGGAAGCTTGATGGTGTTTTTTTCAAAGTCTACGGAGTAGTGCTGAGGTACAGGGAAAGATTGTATAGGATTTTTCTTAGACTTGAACTTAGGGAATCCTGTTTTCTCTCTAAAAAATCTAGTGAAAGTAGATTCAACCTGCTTAGTCATTCCCTGTAACGATTGGGAATTTACTTCTCCTAACCATTCATTAGAAGCCTTTAAAGCAGGAATTAATTTGTTTAAGTCAAATCTGGAAATCGATTTTCCTGTTTTTTCATAGGTTTTAATTTTCTGATCAAGTGCCCAATTGTAGACAAACCTACAGCTACCTATGTGCTGATTCAATTGAATAGCCTGTGTAGTTGTAGGATAGAGTCTAAATTTGAACGCTTTCATCATACAAGGTATTATATGCTTTAACAACATATATAATTTTTGGTAAATATGAAGTATGAAACACGGAATCATAGCAAATTTTTGTTAATGTCTATATTGTGCCAGATTATTTTTGTTTGCAAATACCGAAAAGTCATACTTGAACCGATCAGCGCAGAACTCAAAGAGATTATGATTGACATTTCAAAAGAGTCAAACTTTGAAATCCTTGAAATGGAAACAGACAAAGATCATATCCATTTCCTGATTAAGAGCGAGCCGAAAGTTAGCGTTTTGTCAATTGTCAGAAAAATGAAACAAGAATCTACGAACCGTATATGGAAAACACAAAAGGAATATCTGGAAAAGTATTATTGGGGTGAAAATACGTTATGGAGTGATGGTTATTTTGCGTCTACTATCGGAAATGTTAGTAAAGAGGCAGCAGAATATTACATACGGAATCAGGGTTGAAGTTGACGCTTATATCCCCTGAGCTAAAGACTCAGGGGGTTTACGCTTCGTAATATAAATTTAAAAGAGGAAAGGAAAAACTCCGAAGAGAAAAACATTAATAAAGCCATGTATGAGCATCACGAGTGGGAGGCTGCGTGTTTTATAAAACAAATATCCGATAAAAATCCCAACAAAAAATGTATACACGATTTCATTTATGTTTCCGTATACTGAATGCATAAGCCCGAATAAAATGCTTGTAACTATTAACCCGGCATTACTGCCAAGAATTGCATCTAAGCGGTTTTGTAAAATAGACCTGAAAATTGTCTCTTCCACAAGCCCTACGAAAAAAATCATAATTATGCTCAGTATTAAAAGATTGAAAACAGAAAAATCCGGGATAAGGTTGTTTGTCCTGATTATCATATACTCTCCTATCCCGAGCAAGAGCCCTAAAATTATTGAAAGCGGAATATAAATTCCTATTTTATCAAAAGTTATCCCTAACTGTTCCCGAGTAAAGCCCTGATTTGTGGCTGCAATACTTACGGGAATTGCTGCAAGGCTGTATATGAAAATAAAGGAGTAAAGTGTTGTATCATAAAAAACCGGCATTGAAAGATTAATTAAACGCAGAATAGGGAGGAGAAGAAGAGCCTGGTAAGTTCTCTGAATCTCCTGGTCTTTTATATACAGGGTAGAAAGGGAAAGTGCAAGCAGAATAACGGCATGAATCTGCAAACCAAGGATTTCTCTTTCCTGAAACATCCATAATTCTGCAAAAGCAATTGCTATAACCGGCAATCCCACGTAAAGCCATTTGTTTTTAATCTGAGGGGTTTTTCCTCTCAGATTTTCAGAAGTTTCTGTTTTTAGGCCCTCGGTTATTTCAATGGTTTTCATGTTAATACTCTCAGATGTTTCCATCTCAGGCCTCCTCTGTAACATTTATCCAGAGGCGAAGGTCTCTGTAGGGTACATTTTTCTCAGTTTCGTTAAAAAGCAAAAACTCAAGCTTCATATTCGTACCTTCAATAGAAGGAGTAATTTCAAGAGGTTCTTCTAAGGTCGTGTTATGTTCAAGCCTGATATTTTGCAGGTTAGGAGGAAGAGGAAGGGATTCGTTATCAAGTCTTACTTCCATTGTATAGTTCATTGGTTTGTATTCATTATTTGTTATGCCTATAATATAGGTCCCACTTTCTCCCTGACTGTATTCTGTTGTATAATTTCTGGCTATTCCCTGGGGTCCAAGGATATAAAATTCTGTGAATGGTTCCTTTTCCTGTGGTACCATGGTCACGTATCCTACGGTTCCGATTAAAACTATAAAAGAGAGGACAAGAAATATCCTCAAGCCTCCCTCTGTTTTTGATTCTGGTTTTTCCAGAAATTGAGAAAGCAAACTAAAAGGCCCGGTTAGAGAAACTCCAAACCTTCTATCTGCTGGAAGATGAATCCTTCTTAAATATGCTATTCCACATAAAAGCAAAGTAATTACAGAAAGGCTTGTAAGCAGAGGAATCTCTTTGATTCCCCAGGGTGTATAATTAAGCCAGAGCCCTATTAAAGGCAAAATTGCGATATTTGTGCCAATAGAGAGCGCTATTCTCTCCATCCCTTCAAGTCCGCCTTTTTCCGGAAAAAGCACTGATACAAGGGCATATCCTGGAAGAAAAAGTACCATAGGTAGGGTAATTACCGTACGGATTGGACTTCCACTAAGTACGGGAATGAGTACGAAAATATTCGTAAGAATTACAAGACCTGCCACAAGAAACAGATCTGATGGAAACTTCTGGTTTCCGGTCATATTACTCCTCATAAAACGGTTCTCATGTTTTTTTGGCTTCCCAGCTTTTGTTATTCGGGTTAGTTTGCCGATTTCCGTAGTTTTTGGTGAGGTTTTCCGAAAACCTTCCAATTTTTAGCAAGTTTATTTCTCTCTTCTGTTTGAAGAATTTAATTATATAAAGGGGAAACGTCTTAATTCGCTGTAAATCTTCTTTCTATTATAAGCATTTTTCTCCTTGAAATCTATTTTTCAGGAGTGTTTTAACCCGATCTTTTCAAACCACTTACTTGTATAAAATATCTTTCCCATTTCCTGCTTGCTGTATCAAATACTTTTCCCTTTTTTATTATCTTTCACCAGGAAATTAGTAACTTTTGGCAGGTATCTTGTGTTTTTTTTAAATACTGTGTCAGGCCTGAATTTTTAATTTTTAAACGTTAACATAGCCCAGATAAGGACTTTTTCACATCTTCTCCTTTTAAATTTACTTACCTAAAAGTATTATATTTAAGTTCCAGATAAAACTTCTCTTGTTCTTTATTTTTATTTAAGGTTTATTTGCACACTTACTTATTTTTCGTCATCGGTCTGACTTCTAAATTATTTTCGGGGTCTAAACACTTATATAGCTCGTATATTAAAACAGATACAGGTCTTATACTATATGCCGTGACGCATTTACAGAGTATATGTGTTTCTCCTTTTTCTTAAAAGGAGCGCAATAATCCGCCAAATTTACCTTTGTAAATTGAGCTGTAGAAGACCTCTTGAAACCCTTTAAAAATTATGGAGCGATGACTCTGGAAATTATATTCACCGGATTTGAAGTTTTTACTAATTCATTAATAATTACTCACGTCAATCACAAGACCTTCGGGTCTTATTATCAAAGAGGTAGATGATTGCGCATGACCGTTAAAATTGCAGCCATGCCTGCTTATAATGAAGCCCACGCCATTGCAGAGGTTATAAACGGCTGCAAAAAATATGTCGACAGGGTAGTGGTTGTGGATGACGGAAGCACTGACGACACTGTTGATATCGCAGAATCTCTGGGCGCTTATGTGGTTCGTCACGAAACCAATAAAGGATACGGTGCAGCCCTGAGGAATTGTTTTGAAACTGCACGTAAACTTGGTGCAGACGCTATGGTTATTATCGATTCCGATGGTCAGCATGATCCTTCCGAAATTCCAAAGCTTCTTGATCCTTTAAAAGACGGATTTGATCTCGTAATCGGATCAAGGTTTGTTAATGGCAACGGTAAAAACGTGCCTATTTATCGTAAATTTGGTATGAAAGTTCTGGATGTTGCAACTTACATTGCAGGCGGTCTTAATGTTACTGATTCCCAGAGCGGTTTTAGAGCTTATGGAAGAAAAGCCATTGAAAACATAAATTTGAACGGCAATGATATGTCTGCAGGTTCAGAAATCCTTATCCAGGCAAAAGATCACAGATTAAAGTTTACTGAAGTAGAAATACATTGCAGATACGATCTTGAGGATTGCTCAAGCGAGCACCCCTTCATCCACGGGCCAAAGGTTCTGTTTAGAATTCTAAAAGATATGGAATACAGAAGACCTCTGTATTATTTTGCAGTGCCTGGATTAATTATGACATCTGCAGGCATACTTATGGGATTGAAATTTTTACAGGATTATTTAATGTCAGGTGGCTTCCTGCGTTTTGGGCCGACCCTTCTTATGGTAATGTTGACCATAATAGGCGCCTTCATGGTATTTACTGGAATAATACTGCATGCGATATCTAGAATGATATTCCTAAATGAAAATGCACGAAAGCAATAACGTTTAAAATGGGGCAAAACTTATGGAATATCCTTTTGTTTCGATAATAGTAGGCATCCGCAATGAAGAGAAATTTATTGAAGAATGCATTGAGTCCCTTCTTAATCTTGATTATCCCAAGGATTCTTATGAGATTATTATTGTTGATGGAATGTCAACAGATAGAACCAGGGAAATCGTACAGAGATACCCTGTAAAACTTCTGCTAAATGAAAGAAAAAATGTTGCTGCTGCAAGAAACCTTGGGGTGGAAAATGCCAGAGGAGAACTTGTTGCATTCACGGACGGGGACTGTAAAGTTGATCCTTCCTGGTTAAAGGCCCTCGCAAAAGAGCTGCAAAATTCTCCGGACGATGTTGTCTGTCTTGGCGGGCCTAATTTGATATTCGACACCGACCCTATATTTGGCAGGGTAGTAGGGTATTCCCAGGAAACCTTCTTAGGGTCCGGGGGTTCAGCTCAGTCCAAGAATTCAACAAAAAAACATTATGTTAATTCTCTTCCTAACTGCAATGCCATGTATAAGAAAAAGGTAATCCAGGAAGTGAATGGTTTTGATGAAAGGTTTATTGTAGGCCAGGACGGAGACCTTAATTATAGAATAAATAAAAAAGGCCATAAATTCCTGTATGTTCCCGAAGCCCAGGTCATGCATCATAGGAGGGGGACCCCTAAGTCTTTTTCAGTAAGAATGTTTAAGTATGGAATGTGGATGGCTGAATTGTTCAAAAAACATGGAGAATTCGTGCGCTGGTATGCTTTTTTACCTTCAATTGCCATTCTATTTGCAATTATCCTGCTTGCAGCTTCCATAATCTACTTCCCTCCAATGCTGTTTTTGTTTGCTTTAATGGCTGTATACTTTATCCTGATCTTAATTACCTCGATTCAGGTCACTTATAAAATGAGATCAAAATACGGGCTTGTTGCCATGTTTATAATCCCTCTGCAGCACTTTACTTACGGCCTGGGATTTTTATACAGTTTTGTAAATTCCCTGCCTTTCTCAAAATCCAGAACCCGGAATATTTGATAATGGCAGATTTATAAATATTTACTAAATGTAAGAACCGAAACTTTTGAATAGATACGGAAACTTATCAGGGCGGAAAACTTTTAATTAATATCGCCCTGATTGTAACTTTGATTGGTTTTCAAAAACGAATTTGGAGGCAAGAGCCTCAAATTTATGAAGTTACATTTAGTTAAGGTTATGGAGATAATATGTTTGGATTAAGTAAGGAAACAGGATTTAAGCTGGATAATAATAATATAATGAGGTTAATTTCCTCTCTGTTTCCATTAGCCATTATTTTTGCAGTAGTATTTGCATTTTTATGGATGTTTGGAACCGGCAAATTCGGTTATGCTCTTCGAGGACTTTTTACAGGGATACCTGCAGTGCTTTCCTGTCTTTTTATTCTTTTTGTTTACAAAAAAGATGTGAGCCTGCATGATATAGATGCGTTTCCATCCCTTAATATAAAATCTCTGACTTACTTATATGGGATATTTTATATCGGCTCTATAGTAGTCCTTTTATTTTCACGGGGTGACAGACCGGTATTTTATTTCTTTTTCATCTTAATGCTTTACCTTACGGTATTTTTACAAATTTTCTCTAAAAAAATAAATCCGTCCCTTATTCTTATGGAATCTTTTTTAATTATGATTAACCTTATTTACAGTGTTACATTAAATTACGATTTCTATATTGGGACTACAGATATTCTTCCACATATCTTTATTTCAGAGCTTACTGCAGCAACAGGACGAACAATCCCTGTTTCTTTTAGTGATTATGCTTACTTTCCTTTGTACCATGTGCTTATAGCTGAAGCTTCTCAGCTTTTACATCTTACTGCAAAAGCCTCGCTTTTTATCATAACTGCCCCAATTTATGCAATTACAATCGTGTTTTTATACTATCTTTTTAATTACATCACAAACAACAGGCAGATTTCTCTTCTGGCCTGTGTATTATTTTCCGTAAGTTCGATTGTACTTTACTACGGTGCAAACGTAATTACCCGTACAATGTCTTTCATAATGTTTGTCGTTTTACTCTACTTGATTTATAGTGTAAACTTCAAAAAAGACAAGATTTCTTTAAAGATGCTTTCGGTAATTGTTGCCGTCTTTTTAACGCTTGTACATAATGTCTCTTTACCTCAACTCGTCATCCTGTTAGTCCTTCTTTTTGTTTCCGAATATTTTACAGGTGACGGTAATTATATAAGCAAACCCTTCTTCATTTTACTTAACGTAACTTTCATTTCGTACTGGTTTTTCATAGCTTATGTATTCGTTCAAAGAAGCCTTGCTCCTCGCCTCGAAAGTCAGCTCTGGGATTCCATGGTCTTAACTGCAGGCGGAGCAGAAGTACTTCAAGAAAGCTTTGTCAACTTAATCGGGCTTTTAGATAAATCGATCTTTTTGTTTTTTGCTTTAATAGGAATAGGTTTCCTTTTAAAGAATTATAAAAGCAATTACGCAGCGGTCTTTGGGTTATTTGCCCTTTTGACTCTCATATTCTATGTCCCAAATCCACTCAACACTATCTGGCAGTTGAGAGTACTTTTTAGGGTAGACCGGTTCATGCTTTTTGTAAGTCCTTTCATGGCTTTTGTAATGGCTTACGGAATATACATTTTCTGGAATTATATGGATAAATATGCCCCTAAAAAGTCTAATTCGATCTTTTTAGTATTTTCTCTGTTCGCTACTTTTATTTTTATCTCCTCGATTTTCAGTGTAGGGGATTCGAGCGTTTTAGGGAATAATGCAAGGCATGAATATTTTACTTCGGAAGAACTTAATGGTTTTCAGCATGTCTTCAACTATATCCCTCGGGAGTCTTCCGTTTACACGGATTATTATGCTTCAAGATTCTTTTATCTCCCTTTAATTCCTGCAAGCTATGAGAATATGGATATAGCATCTTATGCAAATTACAGGATAGGTGATGTAAACAAGCTTCCGCAATATAAGGGTTATATTGTCCTGAGGACAGGCGAATTCTTTAGAAGCGGCCTCTACTTTGGAAGCGAAGAAAGTACCCTGCGGGATACTGCAAATTACTTTTATCAGGCAGTACCAGAAAATGTACAGGAATTAGAAAGCAATCTTGCTAGCCTGAGTAAAATTTATTCAAACCCTTCAACAGATATTTTTATACCATCCCGGGGAATAAAGTAATCCCGGAAATTTTCTTTTAAAAGGGTTTATTTTCTTCCCTGAATCTTTTTTTCATTACTTTATTATTTAGGACCTTATCCAAAAACTTAAAATTACTTCTCTTAATCCTGTATTCTAAATTATCAACTATGCTCCTGAAAATGAAAGTAATTTTGAGAAATTAGAATTAATAGGTAAAAATGGGTTTTGGGTACTCTCCGTACATATTATCTAGTATAATTATTATTTAATTGGAGTTATTACCCATTAGTTATTTCCTGGATTGTAAATACCTCTTTACTGCAAAGAAAAAATTTAATTTGTTTTTATTTATGATCATTAGAAGATTGTATAAATAGAGATCTTATATCGCCTATTTTAGGCAATAGATGTGTAGACAGAGGTTTCTTGAAAAAAGCACCAGAATTCATTTACTAAGGAAATGTCTCTTAATAAGCTTTTAAAGTAGTACTGGGATAAATCAAGGCTTTGCCCTTCGTAAAATGCAATTTTTTAAAATTAAGGATTTAAATTCATTTTTTATGTTTTTTATTATACTAATTATACTATATTTTGTATTTGATAGTGAAACAATATAACTTAAAAATTAAAAGATTAATTAGTCCCTTAAATCTGAATTAAATATTTTCTATCTATACTTTTGTTTGGGAGGACATTACTATATTTAATTACTATAGTTTTGAACGTAATTATTTACATTAAAAGTCATTAAACAAGTGGTAAACATAAACCCTTGATCCTTAAAAAATGTTATTTCGATTTTAAGTGTAATTATTTGCGTAAATGACTATAATTAAGGATAATTAGTCTCTTTAGAAATGGATTATTTGTAAGAACTCTATCCATATCTTATTGATTTAGCGTTAAAACGCTAAAAACCTCTAAGGATTTATAGAAATCATATAAATAAGAAAAATTTAAAATTTATTTTTGAAAATTTATTTTGTATTCAGCAATAGTTCTGAATATATGTCTGCAGTTTTTTTTCCATGGGCTTCCCAGGTTAATCCTCTCTTAATTATGCTTTTGCGTCCGAGTTTTCCCATTTTTTCTCTCAAGTCTTCATCTTCAAGTAGCTTGCCAATCCGTTTGGATAGTTCTACAGGATTTTTTGCAGGTACAAGATATCCTGTTTCTCCTTGAATCAGGAGTTCTGGAATTCCCCCAACATCTGTGGCTACAACCGGGATTTCACAGGCAAGGGCTTCAAGTATTACGTTTGGCCTTCCTTCGGAAAGAGAAGGAAGTACCAGAATATCAGAAGCTGAAATCCAGAGAGGGATATCTTCATGGTTCACAGGACCTGTAAATTTAATAAAATTTGAAATTTTAAGTTCCTCGGCTCTCTTATCTAGACTTTTTTTCAGGCCGTCATCTCTTCCTACCATAAAAAGCTCGGTATCCCTGTCTACAAAAGCCTTAGCAGCTTCTATCAGATAATCTACACCTTTTATTTTTCTAAGAGCTCCTACGAATAAAACAATTTTTTTGTCCTGAGGAAGGTTTAAGAAATTTCTGGCCTTTTCCTTTTTTACAGGCTTGAACTTTTCGATATCTACGCCGTTCGGCACAACTATTACTTTTTCCGGTTTTATCCCTAAATTTATTATATGAAGCTTTAAATCTTCACTAACTGAAAGAATTCTGTCTGCAAAATTCATAGTCTGGATAATTTGCTTTGAAGTATAGGACCCTTCATAAGCCACTTTCCTCTCTATTGTCCCAAGCGCACTAATTACCAGAGGGATCTTCCATTTTTTTGAGAGTTTCATCATTCCATATCCGTCAGGATATGAAAAATGCGCATGAATCAGATCTGGTTTAGGGTTTATGTTTTTAACGGCATATCTTGAAATAAATTGGGAATATGAAATCCCGGTGAATGGATAAAAGTATTTTTTAGGAATTGCATAAATATAACGCGGATAGTGAAGGGTATATTTTTCTGTGTGGTCTATTTTAGGCAGTTTAGAGAAGTTGTGATAGGGGAACGCAGAAAAAGGAAGTACAAAAGGCTTTGGAGAAAGAACCGTAACATCTATATTTTCATCTGCAATTGAATCAATACTCTGTTTTATAAAAGTCCCAAGCTGAGGATAGTACCTGTTAGGAAATTCCTGACATACTTCAATTACTCTCATAACTTTCTTCCTTTTTTAACTCTTGAGCGCCTGAAAACACACAAAGGACAGCAGTCTTCCTATAAATACTTCTCCCAGTGTCCTTCCTGATATTTACTTCTTTTCCATTTTTGAAACCCCTAAAATTTTTGCTCAATTAAAGGGAGAAATAATTAAAGCTATGGGATAAACTAATTAACTACTTTTGCTATTCTGATAACGGCAATCATGTTTAAAAAAGTAGATAATATTTTCCTGGTATATTACGGGTCTTTTAATACTAAATCAGGCTCGAACGTGCATATTCTTGAACTTTTCAGGAACTTAAAGAAATATACAGCTGTAACTATGTTCGCACCTGGCCAGAAAAGTGTAGACAGGACTCTTTCTGGAGTAAAATACATACCTGTAATAGATAACAAATATCTGGTACAGCCTTCCTATGAATTGATGCTTTCTTTTTATCTCCTTTATTCATGTCTTAAAAATAGGCCTGATGTGCTTTATTTGCGTCAAAATTCCTTCCCATTCTTTCCAATCTTTCTGACTACCCTTTTAAAGATTCCATCAATAGTAGAGGTCAACGGCATTGTTTTAGATGAGCTAAAAGTAAATCCTGATTCAAAATCCATTGCATACAGGGGTTTTTCTCAGCTTGCACTTCGCTCAGAAAAATTCAATTACAGATACTGTGATAGAATTGTTTCTGTTACAGATAAACTCAAAGCTGAACTTGTAAGGCTGTATGATGTTCCTGCAGACAAGATTGTTGTCATTAATAACGGGGCAAATACTGATCTATTTAAACCCCTGAATCAAAAACAGGTAAGAAAGGAACTTGGCCTTGCAGAAACAAAAAAATATGTATGTTTTGTGGGCCATCTTGCAGCCTGGCAGGGTGTCGAATTCTTAATTCGTGCTGCCCCTTCAGTTCTCAAAAAATACCCTGATACCCATTTTCTTATTGTCGGGGATGGAGTTATGAAAGATAAGTTAATGGAAACTGCTTCTAAATTACAGCTTTCAGATAAATTTACTTTCACTGGCAGGATACCTTATGAACACGTGCCCATGTATATGAATGCTGCTGATGTCTGTGTTGCTCCATTTATCAAAGAGAGAAATTCAAAAATAGGCCTTTCAGCCCTGAAAACCTACGAGTACCTTGCCTGCGGAAAACCAATCGTAGCAAGCAGCATTTCCGGAGTTAAAGATTTAATTGAGGCTTCAGGAGGAGGGATTGCAGTAATGCCTGAACATCCTCAAGAGCTTGCCAGTGCAATTATAAGCCTGCTCTCTGATGAAAATAGCCGGGTGCTTATGGGAAAAAGAGGTCGAAACTATGTTGTTAAGAATCACAGCTGGGACGGAGTTGCAAAAAAGATTCTTGAGATCTGCAGTGAGATTATCTAACATTAATTTCAATTTAAAATACAAGAGGTTTCGTCAGGCAACTAATATTAAGAAATACTAAAAGTAAATCCTGCTTGGAAATATAAACCGAGCTTATATTTCCTGATTCTTTAGTTTCATTCCTTAGCTTTTCTTAGCTTTTTTCTATCATTTTCATTATATTCTTATGACTAATTATTTTATTTTATTTTATTTTGTTTTGTTTTATTTTATCCTTTATACCTTAGGTTACTAAGGTTATTCCTAGAAGATATAAATTAGTGTTTTAAAATTATTCTATTTAAAACGAAACTTTTTGTCCTTAAAAAATAGTATAATTATTAACCTAAAGTGTTATACTTTATTAACAAGATCTCTCTTGTAACAATAAAATTTAAATTTGCTAAATTTTTACCCGGGCATTTAAAATCTTTTATATTTACCTTGCTTTTCTAATTCATTTTCTTTGATTTTTCTGTATTCTTATTAACTTCCAGAGAATTTGCAAGATCCCCATATATATTTTTATAATATAATGCTCTAATTACAAAGAACACTATTTAAATTAAATCAAAGAGAATACGAAAATTTATTTCTTATGTTACTTGAGGAAATTCACATAAATTTAGAATATTAACCCCTTAATCTGGAGTTAATTTCTATTTTATAAATCGTTTAATTTAGGTAAATTCCTAATTTAAGGCGCTGATTTGGATCTTCATAGATTCCCAGGATTTCCTCTTCGTTTTAATACTAAAGTTATAAATGAATTAAAAATTTGATCGAGTTTAAAAGATCAGAATAATTAATTTAATACTCTAATAATCAAAAATCTTGGGGAGATATTAATACGTTATTCGATAGAATTTTGTTTAATAAAATTCCTAATAGCCTTCCTATTAATTTTTCTTGGAAACTGCCAATACAAAAAAAGTATCTGGGGATTTTATTTGTTTTAATATTTGTGATGATTTTAAGCGTTCCCTGTGCTTTTTGCCTCAGTCCTGCCCCAACTGTGTATGTTTCAGGAGACGGCAGTGGGGATTATAAATGC
>JBNAKO010000025.1:0-12067 GCA_049706495.1 Methanosarcina sp.
CATGTCTGGAAGTACTACAAAGCTATCTTTGTGACAGGAAAAGAAGATCTTTCAGATACCCATTACTCCGAGCTTATCACATCTAAAAATAAGTATATGCCTACAAAGCATAACCGCTGAATAAGTCACTTAATAATATTCAATTGAAAGGTAATACAGGTAAAAGCACCTGTATGCCTTTATAATCTCTTTTTTATCTATGTGAGAATTATGTCTATACTAAACGCTCCTATACGCATCCTCGGCTGCGGAAGCCTTCTAATGGGCAATGATGGCGTTGGGCTTAAAGTTATAGAGGCCCTTCACAAATCCGAACTTAAAGATCGTGAAGACATCGATATTGAGGATGTTGGAGTCTGCGGACTTGATCTCCTGAACTATCTCGATGGAGCAAGAAAGGTCATTATAGTTGATGCAATGCTTGCAAACACTCCTCCTGGTTCCGTACACCGTATAAGGGGCGAGGATTTAATTAATGATGTAGAGTTAAGTTCCCTGATATCAGTGCATGACCTGAATATTACTGATGTACTCAAAATTGCAGAGCATGTGCAGACGCTTCCAGAAGTTGTTGTTATAGGAATCGAAATTGGAGAATTAGTAACTGAAGCCACTCTTGAAATCAGTCCTGAGGTCCTTAAAGGCATGGATGAAGCAATAAAGCTTATCAGGGAGGAAATCTCTTCCTGAATATTAATATTCAGTGTAGAACCTTTTATTCTCTATTAATAAAATTAATTTCTAGGACATTTTTATTTACATAATTTCCCGTTCATGAGTTCTAAATTTCGATTATAGTTTATTTCAGGTTTTTCTTATTATTCATCTCTTTATTCTTTTTCTGATTGGCTTTCTTTTAAACAAGTTTCAAATCTAAATATTTTTAATGTAAAGATATTTTTGCTTTAGTAATTCAGACGCATCATAAAAGTATATTAATAAAATAAATAATGAAATGTATAATAAATGTATAATAAATATATAATAAATACATAATAAAATGCTATACTAAAATAATATAATAATATATAAAACAAGATATTAAATAAAACGTGTAATAAAATACTATAAAATATAATAATTAAACTATAATTATTAACTATAATTATTAAAATAATATCACTAAAATAATATTGCTAAAATAGTAAGCTCAATAGAAATAGGGAAAATAAGTATAGTTAATATAAGTAGTAAAGTGTATAAGAAATAAGAAGTCGGCACTCTGGACAAAGAGTCCAGAATACCTGATCGTTTTGAAATTTCACATTTTATTGTAAATTTATTTTCTATTGGTTAATTTTCTTTAATCAGTTCGTCAAAAATTATTGCTTAGAACTCTTTTTTTAATTATTTACGCGTTTCTTCAGCTTCTCCAGGAAGCCAGTTGCTATAAAGTTTCCATTCGATCAATGAGTCGTCATTATCGGTTTCAATGTAAAATTTCCATATGTAAGCTTTATAACCTTCCTGGTGTCCCATAGAAAACTCAAAATCGGTAAGTCTGTTTGGTACAAGCACAGCTTCTTTTACTTCTCCTGTGTTTGTTTTTATTCTCACGGTTGATTCCTTGACATTCAGGTTATTTAATTCAAGACGGACAGAATTCCCTGCTTCCGCTTCAAAAGCTCTATTTCCTCTGAGTGTGCCTGCGGTATGGAATTTGCGTCCCTGACTGTCAACTGTATCAGGAAGCCTTGTTATAGGTGGAGTTATGGGTCTGGTTACACGTTGCAGCTCCTGGTCGCGTGGAACCGTCTGGGTTGTTAAAACTGGAGGTTCTACTACAGGTACAGCTGGAGGTCCAACTATCGGAGCCCTCGGTGCCCCTACAAGTGGAGCTCGTGGTGTTTTTACTAAAGGTGCACCAACCTCTGGAGCACTAATAGGAGGTGCTCTTGGTGGTGCAACCGGAGATTCCGGGGTTAAAGGAGTTGAAACATCTGACATCTTTGGCTCTGATAAAGGAGGGCCCAGGGGTTCCGGAGAAACAGTTAAAAATTCTTCGTCCAGGCTTTTTATTGTAACTGGCCCGATTACCCCGTCAACGGTCAGTCTGCGGGCTTCCTGATAGCTTCTTACAGCAAGGTCGGTTTCTATGCCAAAAATTCCATTGTCACCAACTTCGGGTATAGGAAAGCCCAGAGCTATTAAAGCCTGCTGGACTTTTTGTACAGCGGCACCACTATCACCTTTAGTCAGAAATCTTTCATTATCATAACAGGCTTCTAAAACCTCATCGCCTGCAAATCGCGACGATTTTAAATCGTGACCATCCCCAATAGTCATATCTTATCCCCCATATTTTACTGCATAATTTTTTGTTGCTATACAGCAAGATTTGTACTAGCCTTAAATTTTCAGTAAATAAAGTAGCGATGTCACAATATATAAGTTTTTAGAAGAACTATATTTATTTAATATGTATTTTTTCCTTTTTCCTGAATTAAAGCTATAAATTTGAAAATATTTGTAAATTTCTGGATCTTTTTTATTTTTCTTTATTTTATTATTAATAAATAATAAAATTAATTTTTAATAGGCAGAAAGGAAAACTATTCCCTACAATAAAAGAAGATAAGATACTTTTTATCCCTAATTGTTGCTCAATGAACAAATTACTTCTTATGAAACCTGTCAAGTATAATGATAGTTTTTTAATATATGGAGGCTATCTTTAATTATATCTATTTATAAAAAATTATTTGAGACCTTGGAGGAAGTGGAACGGGGAACGAGAACTTACTTGAAAAGTTTAAAAATCTCGATTTCATGAAAATGGATCGAAGAACTTTTATAAAAGCTGTAGGAGCCCTTGGAGCTTCGCTATTTGTTCAAACATATAAAACTGACATTACAAAAGCCGCTAATGGGCTTCCTGAAACTAAGGTAGTATGGCTTCACGGAGTTGAAGATACTGGTTGTACCATCTCAATGCTGGATGGAGAAAACCCTGATATATTAGAATTCCTCCAGATGTATAACCTTAACCTGCTCTTTCAGGAAGTTCTTATGATGCAGCAGGGAATTTTTGTAGATGGAAAACTTGCAAACACCAGTGAATTGAATTCCGAAATTGTTCTGGACGAGATCCTCGAAAGAGAAAAAGGCTATGTTTTAATTTCCGAAGGCGGGGTTGCAAATGGGCCCGATGGCTCAGGTAAATATTTTATGATGGGTGGAAGGCCGTATAAAGAAATCTACGCTAAAGCTGCAAGAAATGCCTCGGTTATTGTTGCAATCGGGCAGTGTGCAACTAATAGTGGAGTAAATGCGGCTGAGAGTGATATAGCCGGACTTATGGATCATCGCGGAATCGCTTTTACCCTCGAAGATGGGTCAAAGGGAATTGTAGACTTGCTTGAAATAGATACACCTGTGATCAATGTTAACGGCTGCCCTGCACATCCTGACTGGGTATTTTTGACCATAGGGGCACTTGCCCTTGGCAAAATAAAAGTGCCTGATGATTTGCCTGAAGTACTGGATGAATGGTACCGCCCTAAAGTTTTCTTCCCGCCTGATCATACAATACATGAAAATTGTCCAAGGCGCGGATATTATGACCGCGGGGAGTTTGAAGAAACCGTAGGCGGGCCGAAATGCCTCTGGAAATTGGGATGTAAAGGCCCGTACACCCATGCAGACTGCGCAACCCGCCGCTGGAATGGATACCGCAATTTCTGCCCGCAGGCTGGTTCCCCGTGCATAGGGTGCGTACAGCCAGGTTTCCCGGATAGTACAAGACCGTTTTTTGTTGAAGCTGAAGATGCAGGAATTGCAGGCACCAATCTGGATACGGTTGCAGCTGTTGCAATAGGGGCAGGCCTCCTTGCTGTAGGAGCTCATGCTTTAAGAAGGACTGTGTTTAAAAAGCCCGGGGAAAAAGAAGTGGATTATGAAGAGAGCGCCGGAGGGCGGAGATAATGGTACAGGTAGTTGTAGACCCTCTTTCAAGGATTGAAGGGCATTACAGAATAACTACTGAGGTTAGTGCAGATGGCGTAATTACGGATGCTCAGAGCAATGGGCTTGTTTTTAGAGGCTTTGAAAGACTTCTTCAAAAACATGATCCCCGAGATGCATCCCTTATGACTGAAAGAATCTGTGGGGTCTGTCCTGTCTGTCACAGTATAGCTGCTTCAAATGCTTTAGACGAACTTTTCGGGGTTGCTGACCAGATTCCCAAAAACGGGCTTGTTATGCGAAATATCCACCAAGCCTTAAACTATATTGCCAGCCATGCAGCTCATATTTACGTGCTGTGGGGCCCTGACCTAGCAAACCCGGCTTATCGAGATGTCCTTGCACAGCATGGAGATACAGGAAATGCAGTCTGGAACGAATTAATGGGACGTTTTATGCCTCTGGTAAACCAGTATAATGGTACCAGGCATCCCCCTGGATCTTCTTATGTAGGGGCTCTAAGAGAATTCAGGCGTCTTCATGAAGGAATTGCGCTAATTGCAGGCAAAATGACCCATCCTGTTTTGCAGCATGTAGGTGGAGTGGTTTATACTCCAAATGTTGCTGATATTCAGCAGCTTCTAGCTTACCTTACTGAAACTGCAAAATTTGTTGAAGCAAATACTCTTGGAGTTTCACCTCAGACCTGGATTGAAAACACATACAGAGCTTCATCTCCACAGAAAGCTGTAGATTTTGTGCTTGAAAGACTGCAGGAACTTCTGGATAAATCCCTTACCAGTAATGATTTTTCACATGCTGCAGGTTGGGGAGATGTCCCGCTTTTTGCTGCTTTCGGTTCGGAACTTATTGGAGAAACTCTGCTTGGACTGCCTGTAAGCATGAAAATGGACAGGACAGGAGGCTATAAGGACCCCGATCAGATCGGTTTTCTTTCTTATGGAGTTTTCTTCAAGCCCGAACACGGAGACGGGTATGACCCGACAAGTCCTCCGGACAGCAGGGTAATGACTTCAGGATATATGAATGGGCGGCTGGAGTTAGAAAATTTCGATTATAAGAAGATCTCAGAGAATATTACCCATGCTTTTTATGTCGATGATCAGGAAGATCGTGCTCCCTGGAATGGGGTTACAAATCCAGTAGAAAATCCTGATGAAATCGATTATAACGGGGGCCCAAATAGTCGTTACACCTGGATAAAAGCTCCTCATTATAATGGAATTCCTGCCGAAGTCGGACCTATTTCCAGGCTCTTAATTATGAAAGAACCTCTTACCACAGGGCTTGCGGCTGCTTTTCAGGAAAATGGGTATTCTCCTGTAAACAACTTTACCCGTATGATTGCAAGGATGCAGGAAATTCTTGTAATAATTCCGGAATTGCAGAAATGGCTCACTCAGGATGTAGTGCCAGACGGGAAGGTTGCAGTGCATACCGACCTTTCCATGGCAAAAGACAGTGCAGGCATGGGCCTCTGGGAAGCTCCGCGTGGAGCCCTCGGACACTGGGTTGCCACAGGCCCGGATTCCATGGTAACTCTATATCAGTGTGTAGTTCCAAGCACTTGGAACCTTGCACCAAGAAATGCCCAGGGAATTCCAAGCCCTGTTGAGCAGGCCCTTATAGGCACTAAAATCTCTGCTGCTGAAAATGCTCTTGGAGTGGACTACTCAAATCCTCTAGGAATTTTGCATACAGCCCGGTCTTATGATCCGTGCCTTGCCTGTGCGATTCACACAATTGACAAATCCGGAAAGCATCCGGACAGGACAATCAGGGTGGTATAAAAGGAGGCTGGGATATGGAAGTGGATTATAAAAAGCCTGTTTACAGAAACAGGATTGTCGAACGCTATACCTGGCTTGAGAGGGTTACGCATCTGGTGCATCTCATTACCATGTTTATCCTTCTTATTACAGGGTTTAAAATTTATGCAGGCTGGGACTTTATGTCTTTTGAAGCGGCCAGGGGCTTACACATGATTGCTGTGCCTTTTTTCCTGGTCGCAAACTGGCTTTTAGTCCCTTATAATATTTTTTCCTGTAAAGGGGAACATTGCAGTATGAAGGATAGGATAAACCATTTTAAGGAATCCTACCTTTTTGGTGTAGATGATGCAAAGCGGCTTGGCGGTATAATTAAGAATTTTTTCGGCAAGGGCAAGTATCCTGCCTTTACAATCTATAATGAGCGTACAGGCCACTATGTCACAAAACTCCACCCTGCAATGAAATTGCAAATTATTCTTGAGAGTATGGCAATTTTCCTTGTCGTAATTACAGGAATAGTGCTGTACAGTTTCACGTGGTCTCCATTTGGGATCCCGGTTTCACAATGGATTCTTTCCATCTTCTGGTTTATCGGGTCTCTGATTAATGCTAATGGGATAGCTCTGATCCGCATCCTGCATCTACTTGCAGCTTACTGGTTTGTCCTTGAACTTATAATTCATGTGGGAATCCTTGAACTTGACCCTGATGCATGGAAATATCATAAAGCAATCTTCTGGTCAGGGAAAGAAGATCTGTCAGATAAACCCTTTGTCAAAGTAATTGATGAAGGGGATCAAAAAAGGCCGCTAAATGAATAATAAAAACTATAGAAGCTAAATTTATCAATCAATTTATTCGGATTAATTAGCCTTAAATTAAGCTATTTAAGACTTAAAAAGTCCATTTAAGAGGAAATAGAGTCAAAATTAAGTTATTACTCTTTTTCCCACTCTTTTTTACTTCAAAGTTTGAATAATTAGCTAAACTCAAAAGATAAGTTAAATCTAACCTCCAGATAAGAATTTAAATGAAAATCAAAATTAAAATAACAAATTAAGGTTTATAAAAATAAATTTTATACAATAAATTCGAAAATAATTGGCATTGCCAATTGACATAGCCAAATTATTATATATTTTCCCGTTTATATTTTATATGGGTATTAAAATGTATGAACTGGAAACAGTTCGGGAAGAAATTGGCCAGATCTTCCTCAACCTTTTAATTATTCTTTCAATAATAATACTCGGATTATTTGTGGTTGAGGTCGTTCTCAAATGTTTGGTAATTAACGGCCTTTTTTGAGAGTTCTCGGCTTTTTGTTTATTTCTTGTTTTCAATTTTCTTTTTTATTCCTTATTTTTTGTCCTTTATTTTTGTTCTTTATTCTTTCTCATTTTATTTTTCTCTCTTTTATTTTTGTTTACTTTTTCTGTTTTCTTTTTATATTTTTCATGTTTTTTTGTTATTAATTTGTCCCAAGCTTTCCTCTAATTTTTTTGCAACCGAAAACCTTATTGTAAAGCCAGCATTATGGCAGAAATATGGAAATTCAAAAGGAAACTCAGATAATCTGCGGAACTGTACAGATTCCGAACCTTTCAGATTTTCTAAAGGCGATAAATTCCATAGCTTCCGAAAATGATATTCTTATCCAGGGTTTGAATGCTGATCTGATTGCAGGGGAAAAACACCTTCATTTTGCTATTAGAAAGGCACTTAAAGCAATAGCAGCAGGCCAAAATATCGCAAAAGACCCGGGAATCGAGATTATGCGTTATGCTTCCGGAGAAAGGCAAATAGAAAGAAGTTTTTCCATAGGCCTGCATGAAGGAAAAAACAATGCTGTTTTTGTACTTCTTGGAAAGATGGAGGACCTGATTTGTTCCTTTTCTGCTATTAAAGAGCTAATTGAAGAGAATAAATGTTCTGAAATTCTGGATTATTCTGAATCCAAAAGAAAAGGAATTATTTCGCTTTTTGGAATTACAGATGCAGAAATTGAAGCAGCCGGAGAAAAATACATTCCTGATCTTGTAATTGAAAGAGTAGCTCTTGCAGACTTCATAAAATAAATATACTTACTTATATAATTTTAATAAACATATATAAATAACTAATAAATAAATAAATAAATAAATAACTAGTGAATAGATAAAAAATAAATAAATAAATAAATAAATAAATACGTAAGAAAGTAAATTTGAAAACAAGATTATTTTTTCATTTTATCTGTCCAGTCCCTTTCAAACCATTCCATCAAAGAAAAAGCCAGCTTCTTTGATTCTTCAAAAGGACTTTTAAGCCTGCAAATTTCTTCCTCAGATTGAATATACTTGTCTGGAACAAGTTCATGTCCCGAATCATTAATTAGCTGTTCTACCCATGTCCTGTCAGCTTCGGGGTGGAACTGGAGTCCTAATACATTATCTTTGTAAAGAAAGCCTTGATTTTGACAGGCTTCACTTTCAAAGAGTCGGGCTGCTCCTGTTGGGATTTCAAAAGTGTCTCCGTGCCACATAAAAGCTGTAAATTCTAAAGGCAGGCCGGCAGGAAGCCCCGAATTGATCTCTTCATTAAAGGGTATTTTTGCTGTCACTTTTTTTCTTGATTCTCCTGGAAACTTTCCACTTGTAGCTCTAACATTATGCCAGCCGATTTCCTTATACCTGTTTTTTGTGACTTTTCCTCCAAGGACTTCTGCGATTACCTGGCCTCCAAAACAACTTCCCAGTATGGGTTTACCTGATTCGATTGCTTTTTTTACGAATTTCTTTTCAGGTTTTAACCAGGGATATTCTCTTTCCTGATAAACACTCATGGTTCCTCCCATTATAAGAAGGAGGTCAAATTCCTCCGGATCAGGAAAAAGAGGTTCTTCAAAGCAGTTTTCTTCATTAAGCAGCGTTTTTGTAAGCCTGTACTTTTTTCGAGTTATCCAGGTTCCTATATTTCCCAAAGTCTCGTTTTTAAGATGCTGGAGACAGTAAATTTTCACGGACTTTCTCCTTAAAGTTAAATTATTGTCTAAGGCTTATATTAATTTTTATGTTTTTAAGCCTTTAACTGGTAAATCTAAGTTTTTATATCATATTCTGCGGGAAGAATTGGCTAATATACTAAATTTAAAATATTTGAATGAAATCAATAATCTGAATAATCTTTAGTCTCTTAATAACAAGACAATTCTAAACTTATCTATTAGTTCCAAAATTGTTTTGATATGTATTTAATGTGAAAGTTGATACTAAAATTTACGAAAAATCAAAGCTTATCGATGAAAATCGATATATGTTTATTCAATGAAGTTTTTTAATTTTTATAAGTAAGTTTATATCAAAGAATTCTTAACAAAAGACAGGTTTGGATACATATTTTGACCAGATTCTCTTCTGATCTAGAGATTATGAGGTACGTTCTATGGATTCGAATAAATTCCAAAATTTGAATGATATTCAAAATCGGATTAGAAATAACAAGGATAACAAGGAGCCTAATCTATTACTTTCATGGAAAGACTTAGTTAACGTGCCATCTGAAGTATTTGAATTGACTCATCTTGAACAACTTACTCTATCTAACAACAGTTTAACTTCTCTGCCGAGTGAAATATCAAAATTAAAAAATTTGAAGAGACTTTTTTTACTTCGTAACCATTTAACTAGTCTACCACCCGAAATCTTGGAACTGGAGAAACTTACGGAACTTTACCTAACCGGAAATGAGTTAAAAGAGATACCTCCTGAAATTTTAAAGTTGAAAACCCTTACAAGGCTTCATCTTGCTGGAAATAAATTAGAAAAATTACCAGATGAGATATCGAATTTAGAAAATCTAATACAGCTTGATCTATCCGGAAACCAACTGAAATCCCTACCTAATGGGATTTCAAAGTTAAAACATCTTCGTATACTTGACTTACGTGGTAATAAATTGGCTTCCTTACCACGAGAAATATTAGAATTGGAAATTGCTATTAATTTGGGAGCTGTTGTGCCAACTGGTATTTTTATAGGAGATAATCCGATTGTGGATCCTCCTTTAGAAATTGTGAAAGCGGGCAAAAAGGCGATTTTTGATTATTATAAATCTTTTGAAAGTGGGATGAAAAAATTAAATGAGGTAAAAGTTTTATTCGTAGGAGAAGGTGGGGCAGGCAAGACTTCGCTAGTGAAGTGTCTGATTGGAGAAAAAATTGATGAAAATGAGCCGCAAACTCATGGAATAAATATCATGCCATGGGAAATGGGGAAAGGAAATCAGAAAATTAAAGTTAATTTTTGGGATTTTGGTGGACAGGAAATATATCATGCTACTCATCAATTTTTTTTGTCAAAAAGAAGTCTTTATATTTTAGTTCTAAACTCTAGAGAGGAAAACAGGACAGAAGAATACTGGCTTAAACATATTAGGAGTTTTGGTGGGGAGTCTCCTGTATTGGTCGTTGTAAATAAAATAGATGAAAATCAATTTTTTGATTTAAATAAAAAATTCTTAGAGGAAAAATATTCTTCAATAAAAGGTTTCTACCGTGTATCTTGCAAACGGGGTTTGGGAATCGATAATTTTAAAGAAGGATTAGAAAGAGAATTAGCAAAGGTAAAGCACATCCAAATAAAATGGGCAAAGAATTGGTTCATTATAAAAACTGAGTTAGAAAAGATGAATAAAGAATACATTTCTTACGATGAGTACAAGGACTTGTGCGAACGTCATAATATAAACGGATCTTCACAGGATACGCTCTTAGGTTTCTTAAATGATTTGGGTGTTGTAGTTCATTTTGATGACTACTCTTTATTAGATACATATATACTAGAGCCAAAATGGATAACGGAAGCAGTTTATAAAATAATTGATTCCACTGAATTAATTGAAAGTGATGGAATCTTGAAAATTAGCTGTTTACGATCAATTTTGGTTGGTTTTCCAACCAATAAATATAGTTTCATAATTAACGTAATGAAAAAATTCGAATTATGTTATGAGATTGATGAAGGAACTATTCTTTTACCGCAGCATCTGAAAATTCAGGAGCCAAATTTTGATTTTAATTATGAAACCTCTTTAAAAGCTTTCATTGAATACGATTTTTTGCCTAAATCAGTGATGCCTCGTTTTATTGTCAAAATGCATAAAGACATAAAAGATGATCTACGCTGGAGAACTGGAGTTGTTCTAAATGATAAAGAGTTTAACTCTTTTGCAGTGGTAAAATTAGATTACGAGGCAAAGATAATAAATATCTATGTGAATGGTAATAAACAAAGGAGAGATTATTTTTCAGTAGTTTTATTTAATTTAAAAGAAATCAATAAATCTTTCAAAGAAATAGGTTTTATTGTAAGAATTCCTTTGCCTGATAATCCAAAGTTATCTGTTAGCTACAATCATTTAATTAGACTAGAAGAGCGAGGAATTCTCTATATTTTCCCTGATGGTGCCGATCACGAATACAGCGTAAAAGAGTTGCTAGGTAAAACTAGCGAAGATGTGAATAAAATAGAAATCATTAAGGATCTTTTAAAAATAGTAAAAAAGATAGCAGACGAATCAGATACCTCAGAAAATCTGTCAGAAAAGATAAGAAGCATTGTCTCTTTAAATCCTAACTATATAGGTATGGAGGATGAAATAGTCAATAAAATACAAGATATAATACTAACATCAAAAAAGATTGTAGAATTGTATCCTGGAAAATCCCTTCCAGAAGAAATGTTAGAATTTATAAAACTGAATCCTAATTTTTATGGTCTGGAAGTAGATATAGTTGAACTAATTAAGTTTTTTAAGCGCAGATGGAGTAAGAAAATAGAATATCCCGACAATTAAATTATCAAATAGAGCTATTATATCTTGTTTAGTATCTCTAGACAATATGGTTATTAACTATAGTTCCGGCCGCAAATATTTACACTCATTTTTTAAAAGATCCTAAAATATAATGATTTAGACTATATTTAATTGGATCTCTCAATTTAAGTGTAATTTTTTGCGAGGATAACTATAATCTCAAATATATCAATAATACCAGAATATGAAATCCTAAATTAGCTTATTAAATTATGTTAAAGCGAATATACGTATTACATTTTCAAAATTTAATTTTAAATGTCTAAAATTTGTGACTAACTACTTGACTCATAAAAACTATAACTAATACAGTTTTTCTTAAATTAGATTAGAATTTATAAAGGTTGAATTATTGTCAGGAATTAAGATAATAAAGGTGATATTCTGACTCATCCAAAGACGGTAGAAGGAATGATTGATTGTGCAGGACCTATTGAATGTGAGTTGTTACCCAGGATTATTCAAGTAACAGAGGCAGCTGCTATTGCCTCAGCATACCAAATAGGACGTGGGGA
>JBNAKO010000026.1:0-5458 GCA_049706495.1 Methanosarcina sp.
GCTTCCAACAGAAATTGCAAAAGAGGATGACAAATACATCTACTTAAAAGCAAAAACTTCCGAATACGGATCTTTTGCAATAACAGCAAAAGAAGCAGTTAAAGAAGAACAAAATGAAGATGAAGAAAAAGAAAACACAGAAAATACTCAGATTAACAACAATAAATCAGAAGATACAAAAGAAAATGCAGAAGAAAATATAACTGAAACTGAAAAGGATACTCAACAGGAACAGCCTGAAACACAAGAAAATACAAAAATGCCAGCATTTGAGTTTACATCTGCGGTAATTGGTATAAGTGCAGTCTTCCTCTGTAAAAGGAAAATTAAAATCTAAATAAGAGCAAAAAAATTAGTAAATAAAAAATCAGAAATAATGAAGAAGAATTAAAAAATTAAATATTTCAATATAAGATGGGAGGAGAAAGGTGAATACCTTCTTCTCCTTCTTTTGCATTAATTATTTTAGTTTACTACCTTCGATTAGAAAATAATTTTCTTAATGTTTTATATCTAAGTTATATTATTATAATTATAATTTCCTAAATATATTCACTTTAGACTTTATTTCTTATTTTTTGACAATTAATTTCAGCATTCTTTTTCAGTTAATATTTTTTGAAAATTATTTTAAAATTCTTTTTATTGTTTTCTTTCCGATGCTCTTTTTTGTACTCTCTTTTTATTTTTTTCACTTCATTTCTTATCTTATCTGGATTTTTTAATTTAAGAATTAATAGTCAGTTTTTGTTTGATGGACATTTACTTATAAAATTAATTTTTTAGGAAAGACTGAATAATCTTCCGAAACGCGCGACTCAATTTAGTTTTTTAGTGTCAGGGCTATTTTTTATAAATATTCAATTTTTATTTGAAGGAGTACTCAAAGTTGTTATTACAAAGGTTCACCTGAATTCTGAAGAAAGAAAAGTAAGCTGTTTGTTTAAATAAGGGAGTTATTGGGCGCCGTTTATTTTATATTTTTATCTCTTTATTTTGATATTATTCTGATCCAATAAATTTATATGATTTAATGTTTAAAATCTGGTTTATTAAATATAAACATAATAAATAACTTAAATAGAACGTGGGGGATTAAAATAAACAGGTTCTTAGCACTGGCTGTAGCCTTTCTAATTCTTACTTTAGGCTCGGGTACGGGAACTGCCTCTCAGATTTTTGTCCAGTCGGGCGGATCAATACAGGGGGCAGTCGATAATGCAAGTTCTGGAGATGAAATTATCATAAGTCCAGGAAACTATACAGAGAGTATAGTGATAAGAACGGATAATCTTGTAATAAGATCGGAATCCGGAAATCCTGAGGACACGATAATTAATGCGAAAGATAATTTTACAGATGTTATCTATGTAGAAGCAGCAGATAACATTACGATTAAGGGGTTCAAACTCGTAGGGGCTGCGACTGAAAGGGCAGCAGTTAATCTCTTCGGATCTAACAACTGTACTATAGAAAATAATGAGCTCGTAAACGATGCTCTTGGAATCTATTTAAAGAACTCGATGTATAATACAGTCTCGAACAATAATGCATCAGAAGGAAGAAGGGCAGTTAATATTGAAAGAGCCCATTACAATACAATCTCAGACAACACAATTTCAAAACAGAGGTTTGGAATTTACGTTTCCGGTTCAGATGGGACGACCATTTCCGGAAACATAGCAAATGAAAACTGGAACCATGGTATTGTGCTCGAAAATTGTAATGATAATGTTTTGCAAAACAATACTGTAAATTCAAACCAGGACAATGGAGTTTATATTGTAGGTTCAAATAACAATAATCTTACAGGCAACACGGCTGAAACAAATACCGCTTTTGGGATTCATCTTGCAGATTCAAATAATAATAACCTGGTTGAAAATACAGCAGTCAATAACACAAGAGGTATTTTCCTGTTAAGAGCCGGGGAGAGCACATTTACAGGAAATAATGTCTCTAATAACCAGTATGGGATCAGGATCTCCGGTTCAGGAAACAACAGCATCATGGAAAACACAGTCTCTTACAACAGCATGTCAGGGATTTCCCTCCTGAATGCAGGAAACTGTACTATTGTAGACAACCTGCTGGCGAATAACACTCTTGGAATCGACCTGGCCTTTGCAACCAACATTACTGTTCTCAACAACAGTCTCCAGGATGGGGGACGGGGAATTAACCTGCAGAATTCGAGTTATAATACAATTTCAGACAATGATGCTCTGAATAATAATTTTGGAATCTATCTCCTGCGCTCGGACTCGAATGATTTCTCAAACAACATTATATCAGAATGCTTCGACGATGGAGCCGTATTTACCAATTCGACTTTAAACAACTTTACAGACAATGTAATAAGCTCGAATGGTGGGTATGGAATGTATCTGGCCAACTCCAGCAGTAATGTCCTCAACAATAACACAGCTATAGAAAACGATAGAGGAATTTTCCTGACAATGTCCAGCAAGAACACCATTTCAAAGAATACGTTTCTGGATAACATGAAATTCGGAATCCTGCTCACTTATTCTACAGGCAACCAGCTTACAGGAAATGAGGCTTCAGACTGTGGAACAGGAGTCCAGCTTATTACTTCGGATGGGAATACCATTTCAGGAAACCGGATTGCTTCAAACAGTGTTTCAGGGATTTTTATAGGTTCTACAAGCAATAATAATGCCATCTTTAACAACTATCTGAATAACTTCGTAAATACAGATGCTAAAGAAGGAACCGTAGGAAATGTCTGGAATACAACAAAAACCGCAGGTACTAACATTGTAGGCGGTCCGTATATAGCAGGAAACTACTGGGCAAAACCTGATGGAAGCGGATTCTCTCAAACTGCAGCAGATTCAGATGGGGATGGAATTGCAGATACTGCATATGTTCTGCCAGGCAATGTCTATAGCGACTTCCTGCCTCTTGCAGGTAAATACACGCAGCCTGCTTCGCCTGAAGAAAATTCCAACACCACAGCAACACAAACATACAGCAGCAGCACAAACCAGACTGAAACCAATAATAACGGAACAAACACCACTCAAACAACATACAACTATACAAAAACAACATTTAATGAAACAATGGATTTCTAACAAAATAAAATGAAGAACAAAAATAATTCACTACCAGAAAGTAGTGAATAAAAAATGATAAAAGTAAAAAGCATAAAGCAGTCTGGTAAAAATTAAAAATGAAAGGGAATTGAAGCAAAGAGTGAAGTTATTACTTCACTCACTAAAATTCTCAATTTTTAGATTTTAATTTTAATTTTCTTTATACTCTTTTTAAATTAATTATAAATTAATCTTTTAATTATCTTATTTAAATTATTTATAAACCCTTTTTGATTAAGCCTGCCCTCCAGCCTGTTTTTACAGTTAAATATCTGTTCTTTCCATCTAACTCTTTAAAAATAGAAAAAAGGCTAAAAGCAAAACTCAAATTAGATTTAAAGGAAGAGATTGGAAACCAAGAACCTATTTAATTTCTGAGGAAAAGTCTTATAGCATAAAATTTTTAAGTTAACAGTGTTAATAAATACTAAGCTCAAAAATTAGATTTTGAGAGGAAAATTTGAACTGGATATTTTAAGTTACAGCTAAATGACCTGATCGAAATTAGATTTCCAATTTAATATTTTGGATAAATTATTACTGTTAATGTAAAGACAAATCTAAAACAATATATTTATATTGTTTCGAATCCAGTTTTTTAATTATTATAGAAAGTGTAAAAAAGAAAGTACAAGAAATTTTGTTTTTGACTTTTTGGGGAATTTAAATGAAAAAAATACTTATCTTGCTATTAACTCTGTTTATTTTAACATCTGGTAGTGGAATTGGATCGGCAAAAGAGCTGGTTGTCGAGCCAGGCACTTCCATTCAAACTGCAGTGAATAATGCGGTGTCTGGAGATTCGGTTATAGTTAAACCAGGGACCTATAATGGAAATATTGTAATTAATGTACCAAACCTTGTAATCAGGTCCGAGTCCGGAAATCCTGCAGATACAATAATCAGAGCTAACTCAAATAGTTCAACTGTATTTAATATTGCAGCAAACAATATTACAGTCAGCGGTTTTAAAATTGAATCGGGCGGAAGAGGATTTTATTTAACTACGTGCAACGGATGTACGATATCCAGCAATGAGCTTACAGACAACAATCACGCGATATATTTGCGAGATTCGAATTATAATAAAATTTCAGCAAATACTATAAATTCAAACAGAGGCTTTGGAATCTACCTTGTCAACTCTGAAGGGAACACACTTTTAAATAATATTGCAAATTCAAACCAGAGAGGCATTGACCTTACAACCTCAAATAAGAACAATATTTCAGGCAATAATGTTTCGTATAACAATCAGTTCGGGATGTGGGTTTCCCTCTCGAATGAAAACAGAATATCCGGGAATACAGCCAATGAAAACAACGGAGGGATCCATATGAACTCCTCCAGCCGGAATATACTGTCTGGAAATATTGTTGCCTTCAGCACTGATTCTGCATTTTTTGAGTGCCCTGGGTGCCATAATAATCGTATTTTTGACAATTACCTCAATAATATCTATAATGCAAATATCAAAACCAGAGATACCATCTGGAACACAACAAAGACCATAGGCACAAATGTCGTAGGTGGGCCTTATCTTGGAGGCAACTTCTGGGCAAATCCTGCAGGAACGGGTTTTTCAGAAACAGCAGAGGATAAAAACAATGATGGTATAGCTGATATAGTTTATAATTCAAGCAATATTACCGATTTCCTGCCGCTCGTATCCGGATCTGGAAAACAGCAAATAACCCTTCCTGTTGCCAACTTCAATACAAGTAATAATAGTGGTTATGCTCCCCTAACAGTCCGGTTTAACGACCTTTCGGTAAATGCAGCAAATCTTAACTGGGATTTTGAAAGCGATGGGATAATAGACTCAACAGAGAAAACCCCTTCGCATACCTATAACGAGCCAGGAAATTATACAGCCAGACTTACTGCAGTCAATGCAAATGGCACACATTTCTTTTCTGTTCCAATAACAGTACTGGAACAAAAACAACCGGAAATGCAACCACTTTTACCGGTAGCAAGTTTTACATCAAATGTGTCAAACGGGCACCCTCCTCTTTCAGTCCAGTTTACTGATGCCTCACAGTATGCAAAATGGAGAATCTGGTACTTCGGGGATGGAGCTACTTCAAACGAAACTAACCCGACCCACGTTTACACTAAAGAAGGAAACTACAATGTTTACCTCTCAGCAAGCAATGAAAACGGAACTGTCTCAAAATCAGCAACAATAATTGTAAAGAAAATAGATCGCCCCGGAGGAAAATCAGGAGGTGGAGGCGGAGCAGGCGGGTCTCCCGAACCTCAGAGCAATGTTGCAGTAAAAGAGCTTTCCCAGACATATGTCTCAAGCGGAAAACCTGTTAAGTTTGAATTTA
>JBNAKO010000027.1:0-12581 GCA_049706495.1 Methanosarcina sp.
ATTTTACTTTTTTTACTTTTTAAATATAGAAGATAATATCTTACTAAAATAAAAATTAGTAAGTCCTGCAAGTTAGATAATTAATTTCTATTATACAAAAATGGCGTTACAAAAGTATCCTTATTTGCATAAAAGTCATCTACAGAAAGAAACTTCTGAATATAAAAAATAAGAAATTTTTAGTTATGTTAAAAAAGAAAGCTTTAATAGACCAGTATATATTAAGAGATTTGCTTATAGAAACTAGATTTTAAATTCTAAATATGTAAAATCGCCAAGGGAAATAAAGGCCCAGAAGATCAACATTTGATTATATAATTCTCAATTCCCAACTTGATAAACGCAGAATAATTGAAATACAATGACGAGTTTCTACGTTATGCACAATAATATTATATAATTCTACCAGCTCTGAAAAAGCTGATTCGGATAAGAGAAAGATTCGAGGCAGAAAAGCCATCTCCCAGAAAGTAAGTTGTGAAGGCATTTCATGAAACCCCCAACCCCCAGCTTAACCGTTGATACTATTATCCTCTTTGAAAACAGGCTTGTTTTCGTAAAGAGAAAAAACCCCCCATATCAAGGAAAATTTGCACTTCCAGGTGGCTTTGTTGAGATAGGGGAGACTACGGAAAAAGCAGCTGTACGTGAAGCTTTTGAAGAAACAGGCCTTTCTGTAGAGATTCTCAAACTGATAGGAGTCTATTCCGATCCTCAACGTGATCCTAGAGGACATACTGTTTCAATATGTTACCTTGCAAAAGGGTCCGGAAAACTTAAATCGGGATCTGACGCCGCGTCTGTCGAGCTTTTTGAGGTTGATTCTATTCCAGAGCTGGCTTTTGACCATAATAAGATAATAAATGATGCAAAAAGTGATATTAATGCAGTTCTGTACCAAATGCAAAAGTATGATGTTTCCTAAGAATGGCAATTACGAGTGTAGAAAATGTGGGAACATAATACCTATAGAAAATAATAAACAGAATTTTGTCTCCAAAGCCAAAATTGATGATCGCGAAGTTGTAGTTCTTGAAGGTGAACAGACTTCAGGTCTGCCAACAACAAGCGCAAAATGCCCTGAATGCGGAAATAATACTGCAGCCTGGTGGCTCAGACAATTAAGGTCTGCAGACGAATCAGAAACCCGCTTCTTTAAATGTACAAAGTGTGGATTTACCTGGAGAGAATACGACTGATACTAGATTTTTTTGATTGTTTTTAAATATAACTAAAAGGATATTTAAACATATATTAAAAAATAAAACTCTTGGAAAATTAAATTTATTAAGTTAGAGCTTCTTTTCTGCCTGAGGCAGAGCTTGAAGCCCTCCTGTTTTCTGACTAAGGTTTATATAGTTACCGAGAGTTTGAATCTAATGATTTTTTGATTCCTGAGACAATTTATCCTTATTCGGAAAAATTTTCTAGAATGCCTGAAAAATTCCCGAATTTGTAAAGGAATTTATATATCTCAAGGGTAATAAAGAATTTAAGACTCAAATTTGTTCAGTGGAGAAAAATCATGTTCAAGGCAGCAATTAATGCAGAGCTTCTGAAAGACGCAATTGCCGCACTGGCTGTAATTGTAGATGAGGTTAGATTTAAAATAAAACCAGAAGGTATTTCGGTAAAAGCAGTTGATCCTGCTAATGTAGCTATGGGAATTTTCGAGCTTGGTTCATCCGCATTTGATGAATACAGTGCTGATGAAACCGAAATCGGACTTGACCTTAATAAGATTAATGACTTGCTCGGAATTGCAGACAAAAATGATGTTGTTCGAATGGAACTAGAAGAAGGGAACCGTAAACTCTTAATCAGTGTTGGAGGCTTATCATATACACTTTCCTTGCTTGATCCTTCTACAATTCGTGCCGAGCCCAGGGTTCCTCAGCTCGAATTACCTGCAAAAGTTGTCCTGAATGGTACAGATCTCAGGCGTGCTGTAAGGGCTGCAGAAAAGATAAGTGACCATATGCTGATGGGAGTTTCCGGAGATACTTTCTTTATGGAAGCAAAAGGGGATACTGATCAGGTGCGTCTGGAAATGGGCAGAGATCAATTAATTGATCTGAAAGCTGGAGAAGCCTGTTCTCTCTTTTCTCTGGACTACCTGACAGATATAGTTAAACCTACAAACAAAGTAAATGAGGTTACTCTCTCTCTTGGAAGAGACTTCCCAGTTCTCATAGATTTTGAAATTGCAAACGGCGCAGGAAGAATTTCTTACCTCCTTGCTCCAAGGATAGAGTCGGATTAAGGTATGCAGACAGAAAAACTTGCATATTATCCGTTTATTTCAGAAGCGTCTACTCATGTTGAAGCTTTGGGCATTTCCCTGGATAGTTTGCTTGATTCAAGAGCTTATCGTGCAGCAAGAACCAGGGGAATAGAGAGGGTAAAAGAAGCTCTTGAAGGAGAAATTAGAAAATTTCCTTTATCCGGAGAAGTTCAAATTCTTTCAGAACTTCTTTCTTATCCTTTTGCCAGAATTCTGGTTGCCTGTATTGATGACCAGCTTTTTACAAGACGTTATGCTCTGGCAGAGGCTAAAGCTGCCTATACTCTTTTGAAAAATGAGGACCCAGTATTTTTACTTGAATTTGCAGAAGATTTTAGAATTTCAGCAGATTATAGAGATTTCTATTTCAGCATGCATTTTACAGATTATATTCGTTTTTCGAATGGCCTGAAAGATCCTGCCTGGAAATTGACAAATCGCCAGTTCAGGGCTGGAAAAGTAAGAATAACTAAAGAAGAATTTATAAGGCTTCTCGAAGAAGCAGTCCGGGAACGTATCGAAAAGTCTTTCCCAATTCCAGAAATTCCGGATCAAGTTTCTAATTTTTGTGCTCAATATATTGCCGAGATAAAAGATCAGTTCGAGGTCCAGAAGAAAAAGTTTGGAGCAACAGATTTTGGAACTATAGAACCCGAACTTTTTCCACCCTGTATTTCTTATGCACTTGCAAATGTGCAGGGCGGAATTAATCTTGCTCACTCCATGAGATTTGCTATGACTTCTTTTTTACTTAGTGTTGGAATGTCAGAAGAAGAAGTTCTAAACCTTTTTAATGTCTCTCCAGATTTTGATGCCGAAAAAACCCTTTATCAAATAGAACATATTGCAGGCGCAACAGGAAATACCTACAAGCCTCCAGCCTGCGACACTATGAGGACTTATGGAAACTGCATAGGGAAAGACAGATTGTGTGAAAAGATCAATCATCCTCTGGCCTATTACGAGAAAAAAATATATTTTAAAAACAAAGAGAAAGAGAATCAAAAAGTAAATGAAAAGCAAAATCCAGAGAATTAATGAAAGCATATTTTTTAGATCTTATTGTTAATCTTATTCGACGTTTGAGCTCAATTTATTAAAAAAGGTCATCTGCAGAAGGGTTTCCTGTTAAGAAAACATCCTCTACTAAAATTTTTACATTAAAATCAAAGTATTTACATTCAGTAGTTCACTAATTTTTTATTTTTCATTAAAGTTTAGAATAAGAAATCAATAATTGGTCATATTTAAACTTATTAATTACGTACAACTAGGGTACATTATTTCAAAATCGATGTCAATAGAAATTATTAAAAATTAAACATCGATCTGCCGAATGTAGGAAAAATAAGTTGCAAAACTGTTTCATCCTAAATATAACAAATTTTGTAAATATGACAAATTGTCGGACACCTTACTCTTTACTTCAAGACTTTAGGCATTCTTTCAGAATGCCTAAAAAAGTTTATTAAACTGTGACATTTCAATTATTTTTAGTGATAAACTTTGACATAGCTTATCATGCAAACATGATGTCTATTTATATCTTAATTATCTAACTTGTAGAATGCTTGTCGAACTCAAGAGAAGCTGTTGTAAATTTTGGATAGTTTTGACTATTTCTTAATGGACCATCTTTATTATTCTTAAGAAAATTATGATCAGGGAATTTATCCGTCGTATTTAATATTAATAGTTAAAATATATTCTTAAATACACTTATATTTTATAGTTTCTTTTTATACATATATTTTGATATATATCAGGATAATGGGCATATAAAAATCTATTTACCAAATTATCTGGCGATCTAAGATTTTGAATAACTAATGCTTTGAAAACAGCATGGAATGAGCATAAAAATTGCATATTTAGAGAATCTAGACACAAAACATATAAATCAGTTAACGAAAAGAATGTATGGAGTTATAATGTATTTTCCAGGTCACATGAACTCTATAAAATATGCCCTAAGAGGCATGATTATGTTAACTTGCAGATTTAACCTTGCTTAATCCTTCCTCCCAGGTGCAAGACAGAGGTAAAAATAATGATAATGAAGAAAAAAATAGAAACGCTTTTTTTGGCAATGCTATTGCTTATGGCATCGTGTCTATGCTTGATACCATTATCAATGACTTCAACTGAAAAACAACAAACTAACCTAACTAAAGATACTGCTCAGTTAAAGATGGAGGCTTTGGAGGCTGAGCTGGGTGAAGAAGGAATGAATAAATCTGCAGATTACTTAGAGCTGCAGGCTTCTTTACCGGATGTTGTGAAGGCATCCCCTTATAGTGATATTGCCTTTGCCGCGACTGATAAAGAGAGTCAGGTTGTTTATCTGACTGCGATTGATGAATCTGATCTTGCGAAGGAGGATAAAGAAAAGTTAAAAGCTGATCTGCAAGACATCTGGAATAGGTACCCAGATAAGTTTGTGGTTGCTGATAATCTTGTGCTGAGTTATGTGAATAAACTTATGGAAAAACGTTTTGTTGCGAGTGTTAACCATACTGACCTTGGATTTGATTGTGCGGATGACATTGATATAAGTAGTTACGGGAATTCTGCCGGGATTATGTGGGCAGACAGTTCTCATCAAGATTTCACATATTATTGTCCATGTATTAAGTACTTTTCATTAGAATTTATTTTTCCGTAATAGGGATTATTAGTGTAATCAGTAGCAGTTGATAGCTCTTATTTTTTTCAGGTTTTTATTGAACTTTGAAAAAGTATCTTTTCATTCGATTTAGTAAGCTCTTCTATGACTAACTTTTTAGGATGGTAGAGCAGGACGTTCCACGTGCAACATCCTCTAAGTGTTTTAAGACTGAGTGAACAGAACCCTTATTGGCTGAGATACTCATAAAGGCATGAAAAATGTCTTGTGCTATAAGTGAACCATTGATATTACATAGTCATTAAGAAGCTGCAATACACAATCAATATTATTCTTTAGAGTTTAACTCAATTTTAGGCTATATCCAGATTTATATTATAGAAAAGACATATCAAGGCTTTTCATCGTATATGTAAGATTATTGAAGTAATCGTTTTACATGAAAATAAAAATAAATGTATAAATGATCAAATACAGATATTGGAAGATATCGTTTTTCCAGATTGTTACTAGCATTTCTTCAGAATAGGTAAAATATCCGCCCAATTGGTACGGACAGAAGTATTCCTGCTATAAATAATGACAGAATAAAAAATAAAGAAATAAAAATTCGTATAAAACTCTTTACAAGAGAAAATAAGGGTTTTTAATTCAGATAAATTGTTTGACAAATGCCTCTGGCATTAGAGTCTTTTTTGAAGTTTCTTCTACTGATAACCCATTATCCAATAACCTTTTTATTACGCTATGCATAGGCTCGCCAACCTCAATAATGTGCATATCAGGGTCATAAAATCTGATAACTCGCTGCCCCCATGGCTGCTCTTTTAATTCGTGGACATATTTAATAGAATCAATGCCTTTTAGTTTTTGAAGAAAGTCATCTAGATCTTCTTCTTCAAAATATAACTCCATATTATTCGGTTTTTGAATAATTTCAGCTTCATTTATGTTTATCAAATTTGAAAAATGAGACTTTAAGTGAATTGCAAAGCCGCCTTCAAATGATACATTCTCTCCAAAATCATATTGTACCTTTTGATTAAGAATATTTTCGTAAAAATCTTTGGAAACATCAATACTATTAACAGAAATGAGTGGACATATAAATCTCATTTTGATTTCCTCCTTTTATAGAAATATTAATAAAAGTATATCTGAAAACCCATTTAATTAATGCAAATTAGCAGAACAAATTAACTTAAAAATCAGGTTTTGAATTAAAAACTTACTTCTTCTGGATTAAAAATTACTTATTTAGATAAGAAAGAATAAATTACTCTGTATATTATGGTTCAAAATATAGTAGAAATATAAACAGATGAATATAAACCTGTAAATATCAAAATTGAATCCCCAAACTAAAAATAAATTGAGACAGTATAAAATTAGGATGTTGCTTGTTTACCAAGCAACTTGCTGCAAAGTTTGTTTTCTTTTGTCGAATCTTATTTCTTTTTATAAATTATGCATTTTTTCACAAATTTGTCTACAGGAAAGCTGGCTGGATGAGAATGCATATACCCTGCAAGTGTATTGTATTCGAGAAGGCCATCATAACCGTCCTGTATACCCTTGCCTCTAACCATTTCATATGCAAACTTTGTATCTTTATCGCATTCAGTAAGAGAGTAATGAAACTCATGCCCCCTGATATTATGGGAAGCAAAGTTTTTGTCCAGAGGCCGCGCTTCAGTATACCCAAGAGCTTTTAATTTATTTGTCATCCGCGTATTTGCAGGTACAATGTCTGCAAGCCTGTAGGTTCTGTCCTCCACTTCATAGGTTCCGCAAAGATAGAGCAATCCACCACATTCGGCGTAAATCGGCAGGCCATCTGCTGCAAGCCCTTTAAGCTTGCGGGTGGTTTCGGAGTTTTCAAGAATTTCCGCATATAGTTCAGGATATCCGCCTCCAAGGTAAATTCCATCTACATCAGGAATCTCTCCTGCCATCGGGCTGAAAAATATAACTTCAGCCCCCTGATCTCTAAAGGTGTCAAACATATCCTGATAATAAAAACAAAAAGCAGGATCCCAGGCAACTCCTATTTTGAGTTCTGATTCTATCTTTTCTGTATTTTTGGCCTCAGGAACTAAACATGGCTCTGCAAGCTCAAGTACTGCGTCAAGGTCAACATTTTCTTCAATAAAAGCTGCCATTTCTTCAGTATTATAGTCTTTTTCATGCGCCATATAAAGCCCGAGATGCCTGGAAGGCATTTCAATTTCTTTCTTGCGAGGGATTTTGCCTATTATAGGAATGTTGCCAGGAAGGGAATTTTTAATGAGTTCAGCATGGCGCTGGCTTCCAACTTGATTCAGAATAACCCCTGCAATTCTAACTTCAGGATCGAACTCCGAATATCCTTTCAAAAGAGCTGCTGCACTCCTGGACATGCCATGTACATTAATTACCAGAATTACCGGCAAATCAAGGGTTTTTGCAACATGAGCAGAACTTGCAATTTCGGTGGAATCAATTCCATCAAAAAGCCCCATTACACCTTCTACTACTACTATATCCGCATCCTGGGCTGTTCTGGCTACAGTTTGCTTGACTCCATCGATTCCCATCATATATGTATCCAGGTTCCGTGAGGTGCGACCGCAGATTGCAGTATGGTGAGAAGGATCAATATAATCAGGCCCTACCTTATAAGGCTGGACTTTTAGTTGCCTGTGTTTGAGGGCAGCCATAATACCCATGGAGACGGTTGTTTTCCCTACCCCGCTATGGGTTCCTGCAATAAGTATTCCTTTTGTCATTTGATATCTATTGGATGGATTAATATATATCAATTCGGCTTGCTAAGGAGACCAGTAACCGACTACCGAGAAGAATAAGAATTACAAAATGATGCAGATAATAAAAGCTCTTTTTAGAACCTCGTTTAATATTAGCTAAAAATTAGGACAAAAATAGGATTTTGGAAAAATAAATGAGTGGATATATAATTATATAAAGTTCTCGAAAACCCAAATTATTATGCATTAGCAATTTATATTAGCTGCACTTTAGCTATTATAGCAGAGAAAACATATCGCATTCAAATCCGTTTTTATTAATTTCCATTTGAACTTTCCAACTACTCAAGAATCTCATAGAAATTATAAAAATAATAAATCAAAGATCTTTGAAAAAGATTATTCAAATTACATAAATAAGAGAAATATGAGCAACAAAACGTCAACAGTAAATTCCCTGCTTCCAAAAGAAGAGAAAAAAGAACTTATTGACTCTTATGGAAGAAAAGTAACAGGGTTGCGTATATCCATTACTGATAGATGTAATCTTTCATGTATATATTGCCACAATGAAGGTGCAGATAGCTGTATATGTGGCCCTACAGGGAAAGAAATGAAACCTGAGTTAATTTGCGGGATTGCTAAGGAAGCTGTAAAATTTGGGGTTACTAAAATTAAATTCTCAGGAGGAGAACCCCTTTTCAGAAAAGATTTTGAAGAAATCCTTGCTTGCCTTCCTCCCTTAAAAGAAGTTTCTGCAACCACAAATGGCATCCTGCTCGAAAAGCGCGCTAAATCCCTGAAAGCTGCAGGTCTGGATAGAGTAAATATCAGTCTTGATTCGCTTGACCCTGAAAAATATAAACTAATTACAGGGGCTCCCAAAGGCTCTCTTGAAAAAGTAATTAAAGGAATTGATAGTGCTGTAGACGCTGGGTTAACTCCTGTTAAGTTAAATATGGTACTTCTCAAGGGCATAAATGACAACGAAATTGATTCTATGATGAATTTTGTCCGGCAGTATGATGGAAAAGTTATCCTTCAATTAATTGAGCTTATGGATATTGACCCAGAACTTTCAAAGTACATGATTGACCCAGAAGCTCTTGAGAAAAAACTGGCTGAAAGAGCAAGTGAAATAAAAATCCGGAGCCTGCATCATCGAAAAAAATATATCATTGATGGAGTTGAGATTGAATTTGTGCATCCTATGGATAATTCTGAATTTTGCGCACACTGTAGCAGGTTAAGAGTCACAGCGGATGGAAAATTTAAACCATGCCTATTAGTAAATGATAATCTCGTAGATGTTCAGGGTGCGGATACCCCTGAAAAAATAGAAGAACTTTTAAAACTTGCAGTAAGCCGGAGAAAACCTTATTGTATGCCTATAAAAGTAATAGAAAGAATAGACAATTAAACATTAAAATAAGGACAATAAGCATTTGAGATAATTAATATAAAAACTAGATCAAAAAAATCTAATTTAACCTACCTAATGTAACTTAATATTTATCTAATTTTAATCCAGAAATAAAATATTAATTCGGGTGGAAAAATGAAGATTGAACTTTTAGTTGATGGCCGAAAAATTCCTATGAATGAATTTGTCCAGAAAATAGTAATAAATGTTGTAAGAGCAATGGCCGAGACTCTTCATACCATAAACAGTGGATGGAAAGAAATTTCAATTCATATTGAAAAAGATGATATAGACGAATAAGTTTGTGAAAATATAGAGAAAATAGAAGAGAAAAAATTTAAAAGTATATGGAATTAAAGCTTGAAATATAAACTTTAAATATAATTTAGAGAGATACTTAAAACCAGGTTCTATAAAGACTTTTATAGAAAATAGTTTATAGAAATTTAGATAGAAATTTAGAGATACTTTTCAATCTCCGAAAACTCTACACTCGCGGTTGAGTCCAGTGTAATTGGGGTTATTGAAACATGCCCTTTTTGCATGATTGCATGCACATCCGTGCCCTCTTCTTCTTCCCGAATCAAATCGCCTGCAATCCAGTAATAAGGTCTTCCTCTGGGGTCATGTCTTTCTTCAACATCAGTTTTGAAGATTTTCCGTGCAAGTCTGGTTATTTCTACAGGCGTATCTTCTGTGGCATGATAAGGAATATTAATATTTAGAAGGTCAACATTTTCAGGCATACCGTGCTTGAGTACGTTTCTAGCAATCCTGTTTACTACTTTTATCCCGGCTTCAAAGCGCTCTCTGTGATAGTCCCTTGGGTCATCAAATTTTTGTCCTTCGTCAAGCACCTGCATAGATGCTGCAATTGCAGGCACTCCATAACTTGCAGCCTCAAGAGCTCCTCCAATTGTACCTGAAGTGGTAATTGTATCTGTGCTTATATTTTCTCCAATATTAAAGCCTGACAGCACAAGATCAGGCATTTCCTTTAAAATAGTAAAAATTCCGAGAATTACGGAATCAGTAGGAGTCCCTCCAACTGCATAAGCAGGAATTCCTCCTATATCAGTTCTGGTAATCCTTAAAGGTTCAAAAATGGAAATAGAACGCCCAACTCCGCTTTGCTGAATAGCAGGAGCAGAAATTGTAACCTCTCCAAGGTCTGAAACACTGTCAAAGGCAGCTTTCAAACCTGTAGAATAAACGCCGTCATCATTAGTAACAAGAATTTTTGGGACCATCATTTTTCCCATAAGCGTTTAGATAATTTAAAATTAATGGAAGAAGCCGTTTAGGATTGATCTAACTAATTGATATAATAGCATAGAAAGCTTAGTTTGATATCTGATGCTTAAACTTAAAAGAGACTGGAATTAGACAAAAATTGGAAAATTTAAACCTCATCAGGCTCTTTTAAAACCTTAGAGGAATATTCAGATTTATACAAATAAATAGTCTCAGGAATAAAGTAACTTAGAATTTTTATCGGAAATATTTTTAATGTAAAATTATAAAAACTAGAAAAAATATATTTTTTATATATTTCATAAAAAATATATCCCAGGGGGTGGGAACAAAACTTAAGCTTCTGAAAGGAAAGATTACACAGATTAGTCCTTATTGTATTTTAAGAGTAGAAATTTTCCTTTTGTTTTTGAATAAAAGGGTTGCTGAGAATTTCTATAATAAAACCATTGCTGTTATTTTACATATGAGTCCTTGTGACTCTATCTGGAATTTTGGTTTTAAATACACCTCGTATTAGCTCCAGATTGATTAATCAGATAGAGCCTGGTTTAATAACTTGAAAAACCTGGAAGTGATAATTATGGTAGAAACTGCAGTAGATACTATAGTAGAAACAAAGGAAGTAATAACAGACATAAGAGATAAGACTGCGAACCCTACTCCTTTAGGTTTTACTGGACTCGGCCTTTCAGCAGTTCTCCTGAGCCTTAGTTATATAGGGCTTTATCCTGTGGATTCAATGATTGTTTCCATGTCAATATTCCTTGGGGGTTTTGCTCAGGTCTTTGCAGGAATTATGGCCTGGAAAAAAGGAAGTGTGTTTGGAGGAACCGCTTTTTGCGCTTTTGGACTTTTCTGGTTTTCCTTTGCCGGTCTTCTACTTCTGCCCGGAACAGGCCTCGTTGAAGCTCCAGACCCGATATCAGTTGCTTCCTACCTCTTTATCTGGGGGATTTATACTTTTGTCATGCTGATAGCCACTTTAAAATCAGACAGCAAAGCAATAATGTTCATATTTGTAACGTTGTTCCTGCTGTTTATTTTACTGGCCGTCATAAATGCTACAGGGGATACAGGCTTCCTCTCTATAGCCGGGTATGTCGGGCTTATAATGGGATTGGCAGCTCTCTATACCGCACTTGCAATAGTACTTAATGACATGTATGGAAGGACAGTCGCTCCAATTTAAAGTCTAATTCATAAAGAAAAGGTAAAAAGTGAAAAATAAAAGGTAAAAGGTAAAAGTTGAATATAAGGTAAAAATTTAGGTTAAATAATAAGTATTTAAAAATAAGTTGAAAAAGAACTCGTGGGAGAAGTTATTGCTTATCAGATAGAACAGGTGTGTTGTCCTGCTTATTCAAATTTAAGTATCTCTAATTTAGGACCCAATAACGTCTCCCACTGTGATTTATTAAATTATAATCATACGCTAAGGTGCATATTATATTGTAAATATTTATTTTTCTAAAAAATTTAATTAGTTGAATATTTACCTATTTAAAGAGTTAAATATTTGCATATAAAGATTTACATAGTTTTAAGTATTTTTTGCAACTCTTCTATAATTACTCTCCAGCCCCAAACGCAGCCTTAAGTTTGTGTTCTTCTTCTTTTGAAAGTGAAGTACGTACAATTTTAGGGTTAAATCGGCTGAGTTCGTCAAGCACTTTATCTTCAGTCCATTTTGAAATCAAAAGGAAAAGACCTGATCCTCCAGGTTCAATTGTTTCAGCAACTTCGTGAATGAAGTCATCATCAATTCCATAATCAGTTAATTTGCCTGTAATTGCCCCTGTAATGGCTCCAACTGCAAGGCCTAACCAGGGAGCAAAGAAAAGAAGCCCTATAAGCATACCCCAAAAAGCTCCTCCTAATGTACCTGCCCCTACAAGATTCATGGCCTGTTTTACCTTAACCTTGCCGTCCTGTTTACGAACAACAATAGCAGCGTCTTCAAGCGTAATTAACTGTTCTTTTTGAAGCTTTTTGATAGCTTCATCCATTTCAGATGCACCTTTGTCATTCGAAAAGGCAAAAACTATTAATTCACTCATGTTTTGAAATCCCTTCTTATCTCGATCTTGTTTAGAAGTAAGATAATTATGACCTTAAATTAAGGGCTAAAATCTAAGAAGATTGTTTGCAAAGTTTGCAACCATCATTAAACCGAAAATTCTAAAATTTTACCATCCCAGTTTTTATACCCTCAATTTTCTTCCAATTTATACTAGTCCATCTTTC
>JBNAKO010000028.1:0-8122 GCA_049706495.1 Methanosarcina sp.
GAAAGCCAGAACCGTGTAGTTTCCATGGCTCTGATTCATGAGGAATTGTATGAAGGGTAGGGTTTGGAAACCCTGGATTTTTCAGCTTATCTTCGGAGACTAACTTCAGATCTACTAAAAACCTATAATATGAAAAATAAGAGTATTAATTTGAAATTAGAACTTGAGTATATTTATCTCGGAATGGATACAGCTGTCTCTATGGGAATTATTGTAAATGAGCTTGTTTCAAACTCCCTTAAACATGCTTTTCCTGCAAACACGAAAGGGGATATATATGTAAGGCTTTCCAAGTTTTACGAGGAGAAAGAAGATAGAATCTGCTGCTTTGAAGAAGATGACTTTTCAAAAAAGAACAGTACCGAGAAAGAAAATATAATAAATCATAAAATCAACGGAAATTCGCAATTTCTTCTCATAATTGCGGATAATGGAAAAGGGATACCTGAAAATTTTGATATCAGAGATCCTGATTCTCTTGGACTTCAACTTGTAAATCTTCTTATAGAGCAGATAGATGGATATATTGCTCTTAATAGAAATTCCGGAACAGAATTTAGAATTATATTTAAAAATCAAGAAAAATAAGTTTTGAGAGAAATAAGAGGAAGGAAATAATAAAAACAAAAAGAAAAATTAAAAAATTCAAGTATATACAAAATATATCATACAGGAATATGATGTACTATTTGATAAAAATAAGCTTTAATACTTAAAATAAAAATAAAAGAAAACAAATGAAATTAAATGGAAACAGAGAAGTTTAAAATAAAACGGGAACTAAGAGATTCTCTAGCAAATATGCACAGCCATATGTTTTAAAATACCAAATATACTTAATATTTATAAATAGCTGTAAATAATTCTATTTGCTAAAACCCATTGTTAATAACCATTATAAATATTAACAGCTATTTTTAAATTATCTGTTTTTATAAAAAATGGCAGGAAAAACAGTAATTGAAGAAAAATCGTCTCATACAGAGACATCAACATAATCAACCGGTCTTTTAAAAACAGCTGTTATCATTCCGTTTTCATCTATCTCGTCTGCAAATTTGATGAGCTCCCAGCCTTCAACTCCAAGGCTGTTAAGGTCTTCTTTTGTTTTCGACCACTCGCTGAATCTTATTTCTTTAACATCGTATTCCCAGACTGTCACTCAGATTCATCTCCAGTAAAATTGATTAATTTTATACGTGTATATTATGTTAGAGAATCTGCTATATTTATCTTTTTAAAAAATAGATTTGAGAAGAAATCAAGTAAACTTGATTCCATCACTAAGATTAATTCTTTCTTGAAGAAATATAATGTTGTAAAGAAAAAAGTAAGAGAAAATTAACAAGAAATCTAAAAATAGATTTGCTAAATAAAATAGGATCAATAAATAATGAGCAAATACAAACAAAATAGATGGGGAAAATGATGAAACCAAAGATAAACTCAACAACTTTTGGTTCAATCACTCTTGGACATAGGACATTTGAGTATGATATTCTTATCCGAATGAATGGCCATGTGGAAAAACGCAAGAAAAAGCTTTCAAAAAAGCTCTATGGCACCTCACATAAAGTTTCACTCGCAGAAGCTAAATACATCTATCAAAAAGGAGCTCAAAAACTTATAATAGGCACTGGTCAAACAGGATATGTTGAACTTTCAAAAAAAGCAAAAAAATTTTTCAAAATGAAAGGCTGTAAACCAAAACTTCTCCCTACTCCAAAAGCGATTAAAATGTGGAATAAGAGTAAAGGAAAAATTATCTCTATGTATCATATCACCTGCTAAAATTAAAATTCGAACTTGATTTTTTATCTTTTTAATATAATTCGATAAAATATAAAAGAATAAAAAAATGAAAACAAAAATTAAAATAAAAACTGAAACAGAATAAAAATAATGGAAATAGGATGAAACAAAATGAAGGGCTGATTCCAAAACTCTAAATTTCATTCTTCGATATCTTTGAAATAATAACTCACAACTCTGACAATGAACCCACATATAAACGCCTTATTGATATGGAAATAAAATTCGTTTTGGGACGAGTTCATACTTAAAAAATTAACATCTCGTAAAATTTATATCTACAAATTGCATAAATATATAACTGTTTACTATCTTATTAAAATTTAAACGTGATTTTTTAAGCTATTAAATTGCAAAACTTTCTTTATAAACAAGAGCGTCTAAAAAATTTAGAATAATTCACTATAGATCCCTTAACAAGAAATTTAATTCTGAGATTAACCGAAAAAATGTATTAAAATAAATAAAAGCATCAAAAGAAATATTATGTAACTGTAAAATCTCTCTTTCTCAACAATTTTACCAGCTCCTTTTGTTATTGAACTCATCCCAAAACCAGGTTTATTCCCTTTTAAATGAGAACTCCAAAATCAATTTCGTAATATGTAACCCAACTGATTATTTTGGATCAGGTTTTAGCAATGTAACATTAAGTTTTGGGATCTGCTTGAAAATAAATGAAAAAAGGAAAAATTTTTTATGAGTCACTCGATAGATAACTCAAATCTCAATAAGCTCGTATTCTCTGGTCCCAAGCCCTATTTCTTTTGCATATTCGAGCTGATGAGTTCCATCTATCTTGGGCCAGACACCCTTAAACTTGTCAGCTCCAGGTTCATGGTTGTGGTAAAGAGAAGAATGAGTAAGACCCTTTTGTCGATTAATAAGGTCATAGCTTGCCTGGTCAAGGGCAACAGGATCTTTTGAAGCAAGAATCCCTATGTCAGGCACAATAGAAGCATCACTCCAGGGCACACAGTCACAGTCCGGGGTGATCCTGACCAGGAAATTAATATAACCCACTCTGTTTTCTTTTCCTTTTACAGCCCCATATGCATACTCTGCAACACATTCCAGGAATTCTGGAATATCATGTTCCCAGTCTATGTCGATAGCTTCAGAAGGACAGATCTCCATGCACTGCCCACAGCTTATGCAGATTTCACGAGCAATCATGGACGCTTCACCTAAAAGGGAAGAGGCTCCTACAGGGCAGATCTCAACACATTTTCCACAACCTATGCATTTTTCTTCAACAACATGCGGGCTTGTCCTGAAATGCTGGTCCTTTTTACCCGCTGCAGGGGCACACCCCATTGCAAGGTTCTTGACCGCTCCCCCAAAACCGGCCACAATATGCGCTTTAAAGTGAGACATCACAATCATAGAATCTGAGGCAGCAATATCAGAACCTATTTTTACAGATTTAAAGTGCTTTAATCCGACTTCTACTTCTGAAATATTCTGGCTCTTTAACCCATCTGAAATAATAAGAGGAGCTCTGACAACAGAATAATCAAAACCGTGCTCTATTGCCGTTGTGAGGTGGTCTACTGCATTGTGTCTGCTTCCGGAATATAGAGTATTTGTATCTGTAATAAAGGGCTTTGCTCCGGCTGACTTTATTTTATCTACCACCTGCCGTACAAAAACAGGATTGATATAGCTGTCATTTCCATATTCTCCAAAATGAATTTTGATAGCAGTCAGGTCGTCTGCGCCAAGAAGTTCAACAAATCCTGCCTCTTCAAAAAGCCTCTGAACCTTACTTATTGTACTTTCCTGAGGATTTCTTGCTCTCATATTTGAGAAATACACTTTACTTACCGTTTAAGTCCCTCCTTTGAAGAATTAATCAAATAAGAGTTAGATAGTTAAATTATATTCGTAACCTGAAAAATCTATGTACTTAAGAGAGTGGCCAGGTGTTTAAAATTTTCCCACTTGAATAAAGAAATTTAGCAGTTGTTTTTAATACTCAAGTAATTCGAAAATAACTATTGAAAGTTAGACTGGTCAAATTATCACTTTTTAGTTTTCTTTGATATTTTTTATTCTTTTAATTTCTAACAGTTAAGTTCTCATAGTCAATCTTATTTAACTGATTATATGTAACTGATTATGCAGAATTGACTATGTGAAACTAATTATATAAAATTAATTATATAAAACCCACTATAAAAAATTAAATATAAGGAACTTACTTCTAGCTCTTTCAGATACGAATTTTTACTATACCCTAATACTTGAGAACATATTTAGGAACCTGGATTAAAATTCACATATGTTTTAAACTAAAAAAATTTGAAAATTGATAGGTTAATGCTATCTCTAAACCTTTATGGAATTAGCTTAATTTAATCTATGGGAATTTATGTGATTTGTGTAGAGTTTTTAACCAGTTCGTTAAACAGGTCGTTTCCAAATTCTAAAGCTGAGGGTTCGTAACTTATCAGACTGTCTCTATCAAAATACTTGGGATTTTTTGGAAAGAGAGAAAGCATGAAAAATTTGTCTGTGACAGTAAGATTTGAAATCTTGAGGTCTTCCGAATACACGTAAAACTTTATATTTTCAAGAGTTAACATTTTTTGAAGATCCTCTGCATAATCGTCTGAATACCTGGTAAAAACAGGTTTAGACATTAAAAAAGAAACTTTAATTCCCTTTTTTGCAAGGTCCTGGCACAGAGAGATCAGGGAGGGATGGAAATAAGCTATGGACTCAAGCACATTTTTAGACTCAAAAAGATTTCCAGCAACTTCCGGGTCAATTTCAAACATTCTATCTAGGTCAGGCTGGATTAACTTACATATTCCAAGCTCTCCAAGTCGTTTTCTAAAAGCCGGGGGAATCCCCTGCAGATCCCTGTCACTCCAATAATCAAAATTATTCTCGAAAACATCTATAAGATTAACAAGAGGCTCCATTTTTTCTGTAAGAACTTTTCCTATAAGAGATAGAGAATAACTTTTCTCTTCTTGAACAACCAGGAATTTTTCTTTTAACTTTTTAATTTGAGGCAAAATAGCTGTTGGAGATACCTCCAGGGCTTTTGTAATTTCCTCCATGTTTTTCGGTCCGTTTTTCAGAAAAAGCATTAATTGTTTTCGCTTTTCAGAAAGAAAAATCATTTCCAATAATTCTGATTCCAACCCTTTAATCTCCTCTAAAGCTTGATGTAAATAAAAAGAATACAGCCATAAAATGTATATAAATTATTATTGTTTTTAATTGCTACCTTTTTTTCATTTTTTACTGCACAAAATAGAATTTTTTTATTTAACATTTTTATAAATTTATATTTGAAATATAAGCCAAGAGGCTAACAGATTGTGATAATAAAGGTTTGCACTATAATAAAAGTTTCGTGCAACGAAGTAAAAATAAATGAATCCCCCTGACTGGGAAGTTTTTCTTATTATACCCGGAAAGAGGAAATTTTAAACAATTTTGGGTTCACTCTAAATTTAATAAAAGCTTCATTCTTAAAAGTATGGGTTTATTTGAAACGTATTGTCAAAGAATAGAATTAATCGGATTAATTTCCTTTATGCTAACATAAAAAAAGGATTAGCCTGAAATCTATTCAGGCCGAAGTTCCTTTTGTAAGAATATACGCAACCATTTCAGGATTAAGTTTACTTTCCTTTGATACCCTTTCTTCGATTCTTTCAACAGGAGTACCTTCAGATTTCAGTTCCTTTATTTTATCAATCACTGAGGTTGGAATGCTGTAATATTCATTAATGTCTTTCCTGTGTCCCCAGACATCACCCTCAATAAGTTGAATTCTTTGCATCTCCAGAAACATTTCTATGGATTTCGAAACAGTACGCCTGTAAGATTTGGGTAACTGAATTACCTCAATTTTCGGGCAGGTTTCAACCAGGGCAAAGATATCTTTGTTCGACGGCCTGAAAGCCAGGTGAACAATGCGTTCATTCGGATTGAGAGTGAAAATTTCCTCTCTGGAACTAACTACTCGGATTTTCATATTTCTCCCCACTGTGAGTTCTTTTATGTTTTTGTTTTAATATAAACTAATGTTACTCATTATAAATATTTATCTACCAGCGCTTTTATTTTTTACATAGTGGGATACATTTTTTATATGAAATCAGGCCTGTTTACCGTTCAGAGAAATTCTGAAAAGATTTATAGCTTAGAACAGAACGAGTAAGTAAAAAGTCTTTCTTCATTTCAGGATTTTTCATAAAATATGTTATTTTTATCTATAAATCAAATAAATTGTAGCCTGAAAAACTCTTCCAATAGGAACTCATTATTTCCTTTAATTACATACTTTTTTAAAATATACTTTTAGGATAGATATAAACCTTGATTAAAAACAGACCTAATTAAAAAATGTTGATTAATACTTTAGTTATTCAGAGTAAATTTAAATAATTTCAAATTTGTTTGATATTTCCTTTCCTGAAAATTTAAGGCAGCTTATGAAAATCTATAGACAATAAAAAAGAATAAAGAGTATAAAAATAGATTCTAAGTTAAAAACTCCCCTGGCGTGTGTAGAAATAATGCTTGTTTTGTTATTCTTTTGCTATTCCGAATTTAACGCATTGAGGGTCTATTCTGCTTACAATCTATACTATCAAGGTTATAGTTTATTTTTTAAGCTTGTTAAGGAAAACTTAATCTCAACATAAATATGCAAAGCTTACGCAAACGGATGTTTTGCAGAGTCTTTTTTAGCTAATGCTTCTTGAACGGTTGGGCTGCTTTCCATAGCACGTGTTATTGCAAGCTTTGTTGCCTTATAATTATATTCGTAAACTTTATCCTTGTCTTTTGCATCCCATTCAATAAAAACAGAAACTATTATGAAAATATCATTTGCCTGTTCTTCAGGGAGTACTTTTTCAGCTACGCAATCCATAACAGCTTTTGCGACTGCAGCCTGTGCCGGCCCAAACATAAGTGCAGCTTGCTGTACATTTTTTATTGTGACCTTGTTTACAATTAGAGTCACAGGTTTTGGCTGGAGATTTGGCTCAAGGACTGCAAGCAAAGGGGTGTGCCCCTGTCTTGGCATGGCAAGTGAATTTATAAATGCTGCTTCTACTGGCCCTCCTCTGGGCCCGAGAATAAGATCTATATGAGCAATTTCTGGGCCTGAACCTTCAAGGGCCTCTCCTACCATAGTTTTCAAAATAGTTTTCACCATTACTTTCACCTTAATCTTATTTTATAACAGTAAGCCTGATATAGTTCTAGAGAAATTAAATTTTTCTTTATAGCATAATAATTTGCAGGACAGGCTTATTGAATCAATGCAGAACTTCAGCATGAAAATTCTTATAAAGTAAATTAATTTATTATAGTTATATTAATAAATAGCGTGGAATAAACAATTTAGATTTTTGCCCTAAATGTATATGCAAAGGCAATTAGTCAATAAAAATAGATATTTTTAACAAATAAAAATCTAAATTCATATCTGTCAGGATATTTAATTAACTATATTTTGAGTGTCCAAATAGCTTTGGCAAAAGAAAGCTTTAATATTAAATTAAACTGGATATATTATTTTAAAATTTCCAGAAGAATAATAAGCTTCTTATTCCAATAGTCCAGCGCTCTTTTTGCGGCGTACCAGTTAAAAAAATCGCTTTCTTCCCTTATGTCTCTCGCTTCAATTTTAGTTTTCACATCTCCTGAACTGAATCCAAATTTCTTTTCATATTCTTCACAAATTGAAGTATAACGTTTGACTTTATACTTTGCAACATGTTTTTCGTGTTCCAGAGCTGAATGAATAACCTCGTTCACTTCCTGATCCGGAAAATCAGTTTCTATATCAAGTGTAAATTCCATATTTTATCCCTGCTAAGAAAGACTGTCATTTTTTCGAGCTGGTATTTAAAATAAATAATTTAGCGAACCCATCTTGCGAATGTTTCCTTTTATTTTTTATTTTATTATTTATTTTCAAAGTACTTTATTTCTTTCTTTTTTTTCTGATGGCAAAAACATTTAATTTTTTTGGAAAATCAGTAAAATTCCCTTCATTATAAGGTTAAGTCTAAAAGGAGAAAGCGTAAACTTTCCTTTAATTTGGAAAAATTTAAGTTTTTTCTAAATAAAAATATTCTAGTACCAGACCTCAATTTTGAAGAAATAGAAGCTCTCTATTCTTTATGTAGAGCCTTTCTGAACTTAACTTTAATTAATGAGGCTATCCCAAAACCCATTTTTACCTATTAATTCTAATTTCTCAAAATTACTTATGTTATCAGGAGCACAGTTGATAATCTGGAACACAGGATTAAGAGCAATAATTTTGAGT
>JBNAKO010000029.1:0-7991 GCA_049706495.1 Methanosarcina sp.
GAGAAGGCAGTTGATTTTAGTTCTACTGAATAGTTATATCCACAAGCACGGCATTTATAGCGCTGACGTCCATCAACCAGACCGTTCTTTTTATGATCGGGACTCTTACATCTTGGGCAGTTCATACACAAATATAGTTTCTGATACTATATATCTATATCTCTATTTACCTACCAATGCCACTTTCCTGTATGTAATAAGCTCTTATTAGGCTACTATTTGATTAATAAAAATTAAGATGTCAGATCTGGAAAGTAAATTTAAATATAAACTGGTTATTCAAAAATTCAAGTTATAGAATAAATTGAAACTGTAAAATAGTAATTAATGATAATTAGTGATAATTAGTTTTTTATCCCGGAAAATTATCCATTTCGCACCATTTACCTTCTCCTTCCCAGACTTTCACTCTAAGAGGGAAACCGAATCTGCCAAAAAGTTGAGAATGAATCGCCTGGCAAAGGTATTCAGAACTTGGGAAATCTAATATTTCGTTTAGTAAGGTGTGGTCATAATCCTGAAGGGTTTCTTTAATGCCTTTCTTAAGGTCATAGAAATCAACAACCATCCCGTTACTTCCAATCTCTCCTTCTATTATAACTTCAATTTTATATGTATGCCCGTGCATCTTTCCGCATTTCTCATGCCCTGGAAGATAGTGTGCGCTGTCAATAAAATCAATAACGCCCAGTCTCATTTTTCCCATTATATAATCTCCTTTTTTTGACGAATATTTTTATGAAAACTTTTAGTTTTAGTTTTGAATTTTAATTAAGTTTTAATCGAAGTTTTAATCGGGGTTTTGTTTTTCATTTTTCAATTTTGAAAACCTCGTTTTTATTTTCCCTGGCCTTTCTAAATTTTTCTTTTGCAGCTTTACCCTTGTCAGTTTTCCCATATTTCTATAAGAATTAAACTAAACAATTTAATTACAGGCAGCCCCACATTCTATGTGTCTGCGGAACAATTCGGGTATCTGTCAGCTCAAGCAGCTTTTTTTGCAGTTCCAGAATCTTTTGTATTGATGCCTGTGTAAAATATGTGGATTTTCCTGGAATCTCCTGATTTCCAATCGATGTTTCAGGTTGAAGAATTATTGTGGATACATAGGGAGCTATTGCTTCTCCAGCCTGAATTAAAGTAGCAGGGGTCGTATTCTTGCCTACAACAATTTTACAAAAACAGTCTCTGGAGCTGGTCTTTCTCAGTACTCTGAAGCATTTTATTGTATTTTCAATGTGTGCCTCTTTACCAGCAGGAGAGAGTTTTTGAATTACCTCCGGAAGCTTGAAATCTCCCGATACATAACGGACCTTTTTGCTCACCTTTACAGCCTGTTCAGGCAGGGTCATATTTGACTCAAGATAAAATGGAGCAGATAAATCAAGGTTTTTCATGAAATCCGCATACAGGAGAGGCTCTCCTCCTGTCAGAGATATTGAATGAAGCTTTTTAAAAGGTTGAAGAATATCCTGAAGCTGGTCAAGACTTACAGGATTGGGACGTTTTTCAAAAATGCCACTTCCTTCTGCACTTTCATAATTACAGGTTTCAGAATCTGCAAAATTCGTATCACAATAATTACAGTTGAGATTGCAACCTGAAAAGCGAACAAAAGCCTGTCTTGTACCAACATAGGGGCCTTCGCCCTGTACTGAGCAGAAGACTTCTTTAATAGGAGCATGTGTGCTCTCTAAACCAGGCATTCATACCACTCCAAGTGGCCTTGATTTTCTAAGATCTTTTTCTATGTCCTCAAATTCACGAAGATATTTCTGGCCGACTGCCTGCATGAATTCTGAAATCTTATTATCTTCTTCAATTCCTGCTTCTCTCAGATTTCCATATACATTATGAGATACGTTAATTCCAAAATGAATCTTTTGAGAAACTGCAGAAGTGCTGGCTATTGATACCGTCAATTTTTTCCCATTCAGGAAAAGATCGTCTCCTTCCCTTTTTGTATGCACTCCTATTTCTGCCAGGTATTCTTTTAAAATGGAAGTAAAAAAACGCTGTCTGGTATAGATCAGTTTCAGGTCTGTAGAATCAAAATGTTCAATAATAAAACTTACCATATCTTCAGACCAGATAGCTTCATTTGCCCGTCTGTCTTCCAGGTCAATCATATGTTCTATTTTTACGTCACAGGCCCCTCTGAAAATTACTATTGAGTCTTCCTGTACCCCAAAGCTATTATAAGCCCAGAGAGATGAAATCTGGCTTCCATCATAGTCAAACTTATTTGGTAAGATAATACACTTCATGGAATTCTCTCTATAATTTCTTACTTGTCATGTAATGCGAAATTAATTTCTTCACCACTTATTTTTATTAGCCGATTTGATTAGCCAATTATACGTTTAGCAATAGCGCATCAGAAGAGGGTCTTTTACATTCAGATTCTTGAATGCCCGAGCTCTCCGAGTGCAGCTTTCACATTCTTCGCAGGGCATTTCCTCTCCATGATAACAGCTCCAGCTATATTCAAGAGGAGCCTTTGCTTCAAGCGCTCTTCTTACGATTTCTGTTTTTCCAAATTTTATCAGAGGTGCAAGTACCTTTACTTTATTCTGAGTCGAGTAAGAAAAAGCATTATCTGCCGCCTGCACATATTCAAAAGAGTTATCTGGAAAAGTTCCAGCTTCTTCTCCATTAAAGCCCACTATAATATACTGGCACTCCTTACTCTCTGCAAAACTCCCTGCAATATTAAGCATTACCCCATTTCTATTAGGAACCCAGACAGCTTTTGCAGAAGCCTCTGTAGTTTCCCGGGAAGCTGTGTCCTCGATATCTTCTAAAGAAAGAGAAGGAATTTTTATATCTCTATTAACCAGTGAAGTAGATGTTATTTCTGAAAGCCAGTCCAGCTCAATAACCTTATGCTCAATATTAAAATATTCACAAACCTTTCTGGAATATTCAATTTCTTTTTTGGCAGCCTTCTGCCCATAATCAAAAGTAAGAGCCATCTCAACATCAAGGTTTTCGGCTGCAATTGCAAGTGCAGCCACAGAATCAAGTCCGCTGCTCAAAAGGGTTATAGCTTTCATTTTTATCGCTTTGTAGCTTGACTATTTTAATTATCATATTGATATGTTAATCAATAATTCATTCGCGCTCTATTTTGTATCTTGAATTTAATAGAAATTATATACAAATTATATAGTATATTCTACCGGGATTCTCCCGGTATTCTCCAAAGATTATCCGATAATACTAATAACTCTTATTTAAAATTAGTTATTCATTCTAAACAACTGAGTTTTTAATTGCCTTTTAAGAAAATCGATTCTACACAATCCTCTATTGTTTTTATAAAGTAGCTAAAAGTTACACTACTTAAAAATCAAAAATTATTTGTTAGGGAATTCCTTTTTAAGAAATCGTGAGTATAATATTATGCGGGAAATCTGATATTTAGAAGAGGTGGGATTACTTGATTGGAATTCTTTCTGATTCACACGACAATCTTGTAGCTATTCAAAAGGCTGTGGAATTCTTTAATGAAAAAGAGGTAAAAGCAGTGCTTCATGCAGGGGATATTATTTCTCCTTTTACGGTTAAAGCTTTTCAAGAATTAAAATCAAAACTTTACTTTGTATTTGGGAATAATGATGGAGACAAAATAATCCTTAAAAGTCGGTTTGAAGAAATTGGAGCTGTTGCCTGCGGAGATTTTGGAGATCTTACTATTGACGGGCTTCATATTGCGCTTTTGCACGGTACAAACGAAACCCTGGTCAAAGCCCTTGCCAGGTCAGGAGAATTTGATGTTGTAATCAGGGGTCATTCTCACGAGCCTGGGGTTAAAATAATAGAAGGAACGCCCGTAATAAATCCGGGAGAGTGTTCAGGAGTGCTTTCAGGAAAAGCAACTGTTGCGATTCTCGAAATTGCGAATCTGAATGTTGAAATTACGGAACTTCAATTATGCTGATTTATCTTTATTTATGCTGATTTATGTTGATTTATGTTGATTTGGGTTGATTCCTGTAATTCTTTTTCCGCGATTTCAGTTTTTCAGCCTATTCTTTTAAGATATACTAGATCTCGTAATTTCAGTCTTGCAGCCGGGAAAAATCAGAAGATATATCAAGGCTGGAATAACTTTCAATTGAAAGCTTGATTGCAACGCTTTTGAAGTCATTTTAGTAAATGAAATTTTAAAAATTCAAAATTAATATAGGATCTGCAAGAATGGAAAAAGAAGGATTTCTGGATCAAAGAGATAATGAAAATCAAAACGAAAATAACAATAAAAATGGCAATAAAAAAGAAAAAGAGATGAATTCAAAGTCCAAAAAAAGGAAAAATACTCTTATTTTTGCCTGTTCTGGCCTTTCAAACACAGGAAAGCTTACAATGCAGGCAGCTTCAGCTCTTGCTTTTAGAAGGCCGGATATGTATAGGGCTGCATCTTCCCATAAAGGAATTGATGCTGTAGAAGATGCAGTCTTAGAAGGCTTCCGGGTTCTGGCTCTTGATGGCTGCACGGATCACTGTGCTACAAAAAAACTTGATGAAGCTGGCTTAAAAGCAGATGTCTATATGATGGTTACTGAACTCGGGATTGAAAAAACCGTGCCTTCGGATTTGAAACCTGAATATGTAGAAAAAATTATACGTGCAATAAAAGAAGCTTAAACCAATCTTCTACCTGGATTTCTTCACTTTTTTATTTTCTTTTTAATTCCTTAATTTTTTTATTTCCTTTTTTGCTTTGCCTTTTTGCTTTTACATTTAGTATCCTCGTTTGAGAATAGCTATCAGTTCCTCTGCATGAGGCATTCTATCTTTGATCTTTGCACAGACAGAATCAATATCATAATTTAAACGTAAATTTTCGGTTTTTCCATCTTCAGTGTCAAAGAGAGCACAACTTGCCCGGAGGTCTCCATCTCTTGGTTGTCCGACTGAGCCCGGGTTTATTATTGTCAGGTTTCCTAGTTTTCTGTTCATGGGAAAATGTGAATGTCCAACCACAAGAAAATCTGCATCTACTGGTTCTATTGCTTCTTTAATCATGGTTTGTATTTCTTCGTCTGAAGTTTCGGGCTTTATATATTCAAACATGGAGCGTGGACTTGCATGAGTTATATAGAGTCTTTTTCCCTCAATTTCTTCCCTGATCAGGAGAGGGAGCTTTTGAAGGTACTGAATTCTCTCTTTGTCAAGAATTTCCCAGGTATATTCTCTTGTTGCAATTGAGAGATGTTTATATTTGTATCCACACTGGCAGTCCACTTTAAAAGCAACTGCATTATCATGGTTGCCCCTTATCGTAGGAATTTCTTGTTTTCGCAGCAGGTCAATGCATTTATCGGGGTCAGGCCCGTAATCAACAATATCCCCAAGGCAGATTACTTTATCATGCGGGATTTTAAGAACTGTCTCGAGAGCTTCATAGTTTCCATGAATATCAGCAATAAACAGGAGTTTCATATTTCATCTCTTTTTATTTGCTAATTTAATATTTTATCTAGTTAATTCTTATGTCCTGTCTTAATCCCAACTAATATAATATAGTTATTAAAAAATAAATATCTACTAATTAAAAAGTAAAATCCTAATCAAATATATAATAAAATGTAAAAAGATAAAAGTATTTAGTAAATAAGGAATATGCATTATTTATAGCCTATTATTTCTCTACGTCTATCATTTTAATTTTTATTCTCCCTCCACAAAAAGTTCTCTTATTCCCACTCCCATTATAAGGAGCTTAGTTTCCATAGGCGGATGGTTCCAGCCATCAGGAGAAATTGTTTTCTTTTCAATTGAAATTTCAACCTGCTCTCCGCTCAGGCCGCAATCCTGCATATAATCCTCAACAAGCTTTTTTCCAAGTTCAGTAGCTGTATCCAGAGCCTCAGTATAATTCTCGAATCTGAGCCTGCCTGTGGAAGCAAAAACCAGGAAATTCTTGTCTGGAGACATCAGGCTTTCTGGCCTTATCAGGACCTCAATCCTTTTAATTCCTCTTCCTACAAGTGCTCCAACTGCGTTTCCTACCTCAGCATATTCGGGCACCAGAATTTCTGCATCGATGAGTTCTTCGAGTTCTTTCTTGTGGGCTCGTGCAGGACCCCCCAGCAGGATAACAGGGATTCCAAGCTTGAATTTTGCAGGATAATTCCCATCAAGGATTTTTGCGATAACTGTGTTGGGGATCCCCTGAAGAAGATATGAAAGCAGAGAAAGTGCCATATTCCTGGCAACTCTCTTTTTTACAGCAGTGCAGAACTCTCCAGGGGACATGCGCATAAGCCTTGCAAGCCTTTCTGCTCCAATTCGGGAAGCTTCCTTGTTCCAGGCTGTATACTCCCCTAATACATGCAGGGCATCTGTAGAAGTAAAACCAATTGCCTGAATAAGGCGTTTTTTGATAAGCGAGTCAAGTATCTGAGGATGCACTTCTTTCCTTAAAAGAGCTGAAATTTCTGCAACCGAAACAGGATCTTTTCCTATAGCCTCCAGAACTTCAGTTTCTGTTTTACTCAGTTCGCCTGCAGGATATTCCGATCTGAGAAAAAACTTTGTAGGCTGAATATTTTCACTGAGATTTTCTCTGGAAGGCATGGACATCCTTTTAAGGGCATTCAGAAAATTCGGGTATATTACTGCTGCTACCGCAAGCGGTATAACTCGCCTGGGCCCAAGGAAAAGTTCTCTGTCTGCTACCCAGATATGGCTGTCCCCACCTGTTGCTATAGTTTCCATTTTTATGGCTTTCACCCGAGTTCGCCAGCCTCCTACTACAGCTCCTTCCTCATTTATATCTGGAACCCCATTACAAATTGAGGAAATATCTGTGCTTGTACCTCCGACATCTATTACAGCACAGGTTTTTAGCCCTGACAGGTAAGACGCGCCTACAAGGCTTGCTGCAGGGCCTGAAAAGATCGTTTCTATAGGTTTTTTCAGGGCATCTTTTATTCCCACAATCGAACCATCGCATTTGAGCATAAGAATGCGTGCATCAATTTCGCGTTGCTTAATTTCTAAAATTATAGACTGAATAAATTGTCTTGTTATGGGGATTAATTGGGCATTTAGAAAAGCTGTAACTGCTCTTTCATAAGCTCCAAGTTCCTGGGAGAGTTCATGTCCGCAAACCGAAGGCAGACCTGTAAGCTCAAGAATTTTGTCTCTGGCTTTTATTTCATGCTCAGGGTTTCTTATGCTGAAATAAGAAGATATTGCAAAAGCTGAAACTTTATTCTTTACCTGCAGGGCAAATTTTTCTATTGCTTGAAGATCAAGAGAAGCAACTTCCTCTCCATTATGATTATGCCCCCCGGATGCAAAAAGTACATATTCGGTTGGGAGTTTCTTTTCCAGCGGATGGTCTCCGATAAGGATTAAAGCAACCGGAAAACCTGTACTTTCAAGGATAGTATTTGTTGAAAGCGTGGTTGAGACCGAAACAAGCTTCACATTTTTGAGGTATTCAGGAGAGAGGCCTTCAATTACATTTTTGATGCCTGTAAGAAGATCAGGATACGTGGTTAGTGCTTTATTTATGCCAATAATTGCACCGTCTGAGTCCCTGATAAGCACAGCATCAGTATATGTGCCTCCTGCATCAATTCCAAGACTGTAATGCATGACGAAAAAAACTCCTCTTTGCGTTTTTTGAATTTCTTTTCAATATATTCTTTTCTTGTAGATGATTTAAATTAAAGTTTTAATCAGAATGACAGAGAATAGTATATCTTAAGAATATCTTAAAAGGACAATTAATAAGTTCTTGCCTAAATAAATGGCATTTTTTAGTAAAATAAAAGTTTATTTTATAGAATATAACTTTAAAACAATTACAAATAATAACTTTAAGAGGATTTATTACAATGACTTCTGCAAAGCCCGAAAAAAATTTTACTCCTCACCTGCCTGAGGATTATGATGCTCGAATTCACAGCATTCTGCCTTATTATTCTTCTTTTCATCAAGAGACCATTAATTTTGTGAAATCTTTACCTTCT